>JAGSHA010000047.1 GCA_023954795.1 Oceanospirillaceae bacterium
CGCCTGATATTTCTGCTGAATCTCGTCGTCATCGACTTTCACTTCGTCCAGCATTTTGACTTTATCCAGCAACAGATACTCTACAATCACCTGCTCTTCGGTCTTGTATGACGCACGGTTATCATCAAAGTACTGCTTAGCATCCTGCTCATCAATCTGGATACCTGCCTGAACTTTGTCTACATCCAGCTCAAAGTAGCTCAGGTCTCGGGTTTGCTGATCAAGCTTTACAACACGCGTCAGATCAGAATCCAGAGAGAACGAAGATAACAGGTAACCGGTACGCAGTTGCTCAACCACTTTTTCTTTACGCACCAGATCGCGGTACATCAGCGGAGACAGGCCGGCATTACGCAACACGGACTCAAACTGTACGCGGTCAAATTTACCGTCTACCTGAAAGCTTGGCGTACTAACCAGCATCTGGTCGATCATACGATCGCTAAACACCATCTCCTGCGCACCAGCAGCCTGAGTCAGTACCGCCTGCTCGATCAAACCGTCCAGCACCATTTTGCTGATGACGTTATCGTCCAACAGCGTTGGATCGGCATTCTCTCCCATTTGATTAAGTAGCTGGCGACGCTGTAGCTCTACGCCCTGCAGCAACTGTCGCTCGCTGACCTCTTCTCCGTTGACTGTTGCTGGCGCATTGCTGCCACTTGTCAGGCTAACAAGTGACTCAACACCGAACAGAGCAAAAGTAACAGCGATCAGGCCAACAATCACCTTTGCGATAATGCCTTGAGAGTTATTCCGAATCGATTGCAGCATGGTGCTTTAAGAATCCTGGCAAATCATCTAACAAACAAAAAAGGCGCACCCCTAAAACAGGAATGCGCCTTTTCTACAATTTTGAAACCGGCAAATGTCGCAATGATACCAACCGGTTTAAAGGAATGCAGGGTGTAATACACAATTTGTAGTACCTCTGCATTCCTTGATGCCCCCTTCCACGAGAACATTGGCGGAACGGTCAGAATAGCTTTAAGTCTGTTCTGGTCCGAACCTATAGTAAAACCCCGACGCTACCGGGTTTTACTTGTTTACTGCGTCTTTCAGAGCCTTACCTGGTTTGAAGGTAGGCAGTGTAGCTGCAGCAATCTCGATTGGCTTACCGGTCTGAGGGTTACGACCCGTACGCGCAGCACGCTCTTTCACAGCAAAAGTACCAAAACCTACCAGCGCAACCGAATCTCCTTCCTGCAGAGCACCAGTTACAGCTTCCAGAGTAGCGTCCAGAGCACGACCCGCAGCAGCTTTAGAGATGTCAGCAGAAGCCGCAATCGCGTCGATCAGTTCAGACTTATTCACATTGTTCCCCTTTATCGAAAAGATCTAGTTGTTATATCTAAAAAATCCAGTCCAGCAAGATGGTCTTGGCATTTTATACCAACAGGCAGAAAGGGGTGTCAACAAGCTTCAACGCCTTTCTACCCCTTGATTTACCTAATGTGCCTTTATTTGCCCATGCTCATTTTTTGCTGTTTTCTTCTTGCCAGAAACATCTTCTTCTGCTTCACCCTGCAAAGGTTCCGGCTGATACTTAAGCGCAATCTCCAGAACCTCGTCGATCCATCTAACCGGCTTAATATCGAGATCTGCTTTGATATTGGCCGGAATTTCTTTCAAATCACGTTCATTTTCTTCTGGAATAACCACTGTCTTGATGCCACCACGGTGAGCCGCCAGCAGTTTTTCCTTCAGTCCGCCAATTGGCAGAACCTGTCCACGCAACGTAATTTCACCGGTCATCGCCACATCAGAGCGTACCGGAATATTTGTTAGTACAGATACCAGCGCTGTGCACATGCCAATACCCGCACTTGGACCATCTTTAGGTGTCGCGCCTTCTGGCACATGGATATGAATATCGTTCTTCTCATGGAAGTCAGGCTTGATACCGAGCGTATCAGCTCGATTACGCACAACAGTCAGCGCAGCCTGAATCGACTCTTTCATCACGTCGCCCAAGCTACCTGTTGTGACCTGTCGTCCTTTACCCGGTACAACTGCACCTTCGATACTCAGAATATCGCCACCCACCTGCGTCCACGCCAGGCCGGTCACATGACCCACCAGATCCTGCTCTTCCGCCATTCCGAATTTATGTTTCTTCACACCGGAATAATCTTCGAGCTGATCTTCACCAATGGCGATCGGCAATTCACTGCTATCGGCCAATGCCAACTGCTTGACCACCTTACGGCACAACTTGGCAATTTCACGTTCGAGGCCTCGTACACCCGCTTCACGCGTGTAGTAACGGATCAGACCTTCAACGGCAGAATCCTCGATTGTAACCTCTTTTTCCTTCAGACCGTTATTCTTAAGCTGCTTAGGAATCAGATATTTACGTGCAATATTCAGTTTTTCGTCTTCGGTGTAGCCCGGAATACGAATTAATTCCATTCGATCCAGCAAAGGACCCGGAATATTCATAGAGTTGGACGTACATACAAACATCACATCAGACAGATCGTAATCGACTTCCAGATAGTGATCGTTGAACGTGTTGTTCTGTTCTGGATCAAGTACTTCCAGCAATGCAGACGCAGGATCACCGCGGTGATCCATGCCCATCTTGTCAATTTCATCGAGCAGGAACAGCGGGTTTTTCACGCCGACCTTAGACATCTTCTGCACGAGTTTACCCGGCATAGAACCGATGTAAGTACGACGGTGACCACGAATTTCCGCCTCATCTCGTACGCCACCCAGCGCCATACGCACGTATTTACGGTTGGTCGCACGCGCAATGGAACGGCCCAGTGAGGTTTTACCCACACCCGGAGGTCCAACCAGACACAGAATCGGACCTTTAAGCTTCTTCACTCGGCGCTGAACAGCCAAGTATTCCAGAATACGGTCTTTCACCTCTTCCAGACCGTAGTGGTCTTCGTTCAGGATCTTTTCCGCACGCTTCATGTCATGGCGCACTTTAGAGCGTTTGGTCCACGGAATCAGCAACATCCAGTCGATATAACCGCGTACAACGGTCGCTTCAGCTGACATCGGAGACATCATCTTCAGCTTGTTGTACTCACTTATGGTTTTATCCAGCGCTTCCTGCGGCATACCCGCGTCTTCAATACGCTGTTTGAGCTGTTCCATATCATTGGAACCGGTCTCATCCATGTCCCCGAGCTCTTTCTGAATCGCTTTCATTTGCTCATTCAGATAGTACTCGCGCTGGCTTTTCTCCATCTGCTTCTTAACGCGGCCACGGATACGTTTCTCGACCTCAACCAGATCGATTTCGCCTTCCATCAGCGCCATCAGATGTTCAAGACGCTCACGATTGCTGAGCATCTCGAGAATTTTCTGTTTCTCTTCCAGTTTGAGCGACATGTGCGCAGCAATGGTGTCGGCCAATCGGCCAGCATCATCGATATTCTGCAATGACGCCAGAACTTCAGATGGGATTTTTTTGTTCACCTGCACAAAGCGCTCAAACTGTTCCAGCATCGTACGCTTATACAGTTCCGCTTCGGCTTCGGTAACATCTTCAATCGCCAGAGACTCGGTCTCTGCCATGAAATATTCATGATCGTCGTTCAACGATTTGACGGTCGCTCGGTAATCACCCTCCACCAGCACTTTCACGGTGCCATCGGGAAGTTTGAGCATCTGCAGCACGCTGGCTACTGTACCCACGTCAAACAACTCATCCGCAGCCGGATCATCGTCAGATGCATTCTTCTGCGCAACCAACAGAATCTCTTTTTCCTGACTCATTGCGACTTCTAAAGCCTGAATCGATTTTTCACGGCCTACAAAAAGCGGTATCACCATATGCGGGTAAACCACCACATCGCGCAACGGAAGAACCGGAAGCTCTGTGGTTACCTGTGCATTGTTATCATCTGTGTGTGCCATGATGAGATTACCCTCTCAGAAACTGGCACCTGCTGAGGCAGATGCTATAAACACGAACTTTAAAAAACCTGTTACTGGCTAGATGGGGGTGCCATCCGGCAATTACAACCAATAGATATAAAAAAATCAGGTTCTTAGATGAATGGAGCTGCTTTCAATATATAGCAACATTAAGCAGAAGGCATAATCAAAAAAGGGGCTGTTACGCCCCAGTTTTATATTATTTGTAGTATGCGTTGTCTCTGACTGTGTGGTCGGTCACATCGCGTACACCTATCAACCCGGCGACACGCTCAACCAGTGTTTTTTCAACACCATCTTTCAGCGTCATATCGACAGCACTGCAGCCCTGACAACCACCGCCGAATTCCAGGATTGCGACCGTACCCTGCTCTTCTTCTACCAACTCAACCAGTTTCACTTCACCACCGTGGGAAGCCAAACCTGGGTTGATATCGGAATAAAGAATGTAATTGATCTGCTCATTCATTGGGCTATCCGCAGAGACCATCGGCACTTTTGAGTTAGGTGCTTTGATCGTCAGCTGGCCACCCATACGGTCTTCTGCAAAATCAACCAGTCCATCTTCCAGATAGGAGACACTGTTATTTTCGATATAAACACGAAACTTGCTCAGTTCCATGATTTCGTCATCTTCGACAATTTCATCCGGACGACAATAGGCCAGACAGGACTCTGCATACGGTGTACCCGGCTGGGTTACAAACATCCGTACTGCAATCCCTTCAACTTCCTGCTTAGCTAACAGTTCCGCCAGATAATTTTCAGCGCTTTCGGTTACCGTGATGCTCATACTTAATCCTGTTACTTAACTTTTTGCGTACTCTATATGTGGCTGAAGCATACACCGATTCTAATTCTGAGTAAATTGGTCAGCTATTAACCAGAATCTACCAACGATGATTTCTGATACACTGGCGGCTTTTACTCGGCTACCTCCCCAAAGATGACCGCAACTCAGCGCTATAAGACGATTCTGATGCTTGGCCTGCCCATTATTGGCGGCATGTTGTCACAAAGCATCCTGAACCTTGTAGATGCTGCCATGGTGGGCAGTCTGGGAGAAGCGGCACTGGCTGGCGTGGGTGTTGGCAGCTACGCCAACTTTGTCGCTGTGAGCCTGATTCTGGGCCTTTCTTCCGGTGTCCAGGCAATGGTGGCGCGCCGCAGGGGCCAGGGGCGACTCGCTGAGATGGCCCGCCCGGTTAACTGGGGCCTGATTGTTTCCGTGCTTTTTGCTCTCCCGCTAAGCCTTATCTACATCAGCCATTCCGCAGACATTATATCTCTGATCAGTGACGACCCAGATGTTCAACGCATCGGGCAGTCATACTTTGACTACCGAACGATGGCGATGCTGGCGGTGGGAATCAACCTTTCCTTTCGCGGATGGTGGAACGGTATAAAACAACCCGGCACTTACCTTGCGTCTCTGCTGGTCATGCACTTATTGAACGTTGGCATTAGCTATGGCCTGATTTTCGGTAAGCTGGGATTACCTGAGATGGGCGCGGCGGGAGCAGGACTGGGGACAGCAATCGCTCTCAGCCTTGGCTGCCTGCTAAATGGTGTGCTTATGTGGCGCAGCGCACGCCCCTATGGGTTCCTAAAATATCGCCGGGGTCCTGCATCGATAGGCAAGCTGCTTTCATTATCCATCCCCCATTCGCTACAACAGTTTTTCTTTGCCGCTGGCATCTGCACTCTGTTCTGGATCATCGGCCAGCTGGGGACAGAAGATCAGGCAGTGGCCCACGTATTGATCAATCTGGCACTATTTCTAATCCTGCCTGGCGTTGGATTTGGTATTGCATCAACCTCGCTGGTCAGCCACTCCCTCGGAGAAAACAACACCGAAGAGGCCTGTCAATGGGGCTGGGATACAATAAAAACCGCTCTGGGGGTCATCATATTATTGAGCCTGCCGCTATGGATGTTCCCAGATGCCATACTCGGACTGTTCATCCACTCCGACACATTGCTGCTTCAGGCTGAGTTGCCGCTACAGATTACAGCGATCGCTATCTGCTTCGATACTGCGGCGATCGTATTAACACAAGCACTGCTCGGCGCCGGAGCGAATCGCTCTGTACTTTATATAAGCACATTGGGCCAGTGGATGTTTTACTTGCCTCTGGCATGGTTAATCGGTCCGTACTGGGGATTTGGGCTATTGGGCATCTGGCTGGTCCAGCTCATACATCGCGCACTATCCTCCGCGATTTTTTCCTATGTGTGGTCAAAACGCCAATGGGCGGAGATTGCTGTATAAAGGCTCTCCCAGCATCTGTTAGACTTGAACGTGATCAGCTTTTATTAAGGACTCTGGAGTAAATGGAAGAGCACAACCTCGTCTTTTCGTTCTTTCTTATTTTTACCGGCGCAGCGATTCTTGCCTCCGCCGCTCTCTACACACGCCAACCGTTATTGGTGGCCTATATTGTGCTGGGGGCAATTCTAGGGCCTTATGGCATGGGATACGTCAGCGACACTAAGATGCTGTCGGAGATATCCCATATCGGCATTATTTTCCTGCTGTTCCTGCTTGGGCTTGATATGCAGCCCAGCCACTTAATCCATATGCTGAAGAAAGCCACTCTGGTGGCCATAGGCAGCTCGATTATTTTCTTCGCCACCGGATACGGTATCGGCGTCGCATTTGGTTATACGCAAGCCGAGGCCGCGATCATCGGCGCCGCGCTGATGTTCTCCAGCACAATTATCGGCATCAAACTGCTCCCGACAACAGTGCTGCACCACCGACATACCGGTGAGCTGGTCGTTGGCCTTTTGCTACTACAAGACGTTATCGCGATCATGGTCCTGCTGTTCCTATACAGTGGCGACTCGGGCGACAACGGCATGGGCACCTATCTGAAGACGCTGGCAGCACTGCCTGCCCTGATCGCTGGCGCATTTGTCTTCGTGAAGTATGTCTTGCTGAAGCTTATCCAGCGCTTTGATCGCTTTCATGAGTACATCTTTCTATTAGCAATCGGCTGGTGCCTGGGGCTGGCAGAGGTCGCTCAGATGTCCGGCCTGTCTGCAGAGATCGGTGCATTCGTTGCGGGCGTATCCATCGCCACCAGCCCAATTGCACAGTACATTGCGACGAGCCTGAAACCGCTGCGTGATTTCTTCCTGATTCTGTTTTTCTTTTCGATTGGCGCAAGCTTCAACTTGTCGTTGCTCAACGAAATTTTACTGCCGTCAGTGATTCTCGCGGTACTGGTGGTTGCACTCAAGCCGGTCGTATTCCGCTTTATGCTCAGCAGAATCAGCGAATCTAAGAGTCTGGCCTGGGAAGTGGGTTTTCGACTGGGACAGATTAGTGAGTTTTCGCTACTGATCGCCTACATCGCCACAAGCGCAGCGCTGATTGGACAGGAAGCCTCACATGTTATTCAAGCGACTGCGATCTTGACGTTCCTACTCTCCAGCTACGTAGTGATCTTTAACTTCCCATCACCCATCGCTGTGTCGGACAAGTTACGCCGTGACTAGATTCGATACGACGGAAGCAATGCCGAAAGAAAGCATCTAGAAATTGGCGTTTGAAATTCAGAAAAAAAACGGGGCCAGAACGGCCCCGTTTTTTATTGAAGATTAGCCCCAGGTACGAACCGGGCCAACATCCACGTGAATAAAGTTACTGCGCTGGTAGTATCCCACCCCGCCCACTTGCAATGAACGCGCCTGACTGCCCAGCTGCTTCAATGGCACGCCCGGCAGACGAATATCGATCGCCTTACCCAGCATATGATAGCTGCGCTTCGCGACACTTGAGCTTTGCTTACGCAGTTTGGCGTTGGTTTCCGGAGAACGGTATCCAGAGATGACATGGAACTGCTTCTGAATACCGAGGTCTTGCTGAAGCAGGTGCAGCATATCAAACAAGCGCGGATCCATAGCGGTGCTGGTATCACTGCGGTGATCTCGCAGCAGATGATTTACTTCAGCCATTACGTCCGGAATGTAGTGACCTTCAGCCCAATAGGTCGCATCCAGGCTTTCACCTGTGTGCAGATTATAGAAGCTTAACTTACGCTCAGGAGAGGCCAAAAGCGGCGCCCGAGCACCCAATGCAGATGCGCTGGCCAAACCCAGCGCCGTTCCACTGAGGCTTTTCAAAAAGCCCCGACGACTAATAAGATTCATAAAACTCGACTAAAAAACAGACAATTAACAACCGGATCGTCATTATGCATATCTTGATCCGGTTTGTACATTTTTTAGCCTACAGAAAACTGATTGATCGTTCGTGAATCCCACATTTTCTCTGCCCGCTTCAACAACTCTTCCTGATCGCCAGACTCACCCAATAAACGAAGCAATAGCGCTACGGTCGATTTGATCGCCAACAAACCATACTCGTGCTCAGACTCTCCACGCCAGATCTGCCCAAGCAATGTTGGATCGAGCTCACCTTCCTTAACAAAACGACGCGGCACGATGCGCGGCCATTCGCTCTCTTCCAGTTCACCATCGATCACCCATTGCAGGATACTTTCACCGTCAGGCTTCGCCTCCGCCTCACCGCCATCACCTTTCACCGTCAGATTTCGCTCGAACCCCAAAAGCTGCGCCGTTTGCTGATGCATTGGCCCATACGGTGGATGAAAAACACCATCAACACTGCACTTGGCATGCAAGGGATTCAGCATCCGTGCCAACGTATGCACTGGAGATCGCAAACCCAGAACAGACCGCAGCTGAATGATTCGACCTAAAGGCGGACACATATGATCAATCGACATAAACGCAAAATTCACACGCGCCAATTCCGCATCAACACGTAACCAGCTATCACAGGTGCTCAACCCGAACTGAGACAGCATGTCCTCGGTATAGATTCGCTCAGGCGTATGACCACGCGCGCCATGCATAAAGATGCGATAACCATGGCTCGCCAGGCATAACGCTGCAAGCAAAAACCAAGGATGGCGCCGCTTCTTACCCGCATAGCTCGACCAATCCAGGTCTACCTGCAATTCAGCCGGAGCTGCGTATCGCTGCCGCGTTGCATCAGCGAAACCCGCCAGCTCTTCAGGCGACTCCTCCTTTACACGTAACAGCATCAAAAAAGCGCCCAACTGTTCCGGTTCAGACTGACCGTCCAGAATCATCCCCATCGCCGCTTCCGCTTCTTCACGGGTCAGCGAGCGAGTGCCTGTTTTTCCCTTACCAAGGATACGTACATACTGCGCGAAAGGATGTTCCTGCTTCATAGACCTGCCTTGAGGATTGCTCTAAAGTTATCGGCCTTCACTATACACCTAAGCGGTAGCTCGAATGAATCTCAGGCATCCAGAAGTCCATCTGTTTTTTAACGCCCTGACATTTTTTACACGCATACCCGCTCCGGCATGGGTTGAGTTCTCCGATTCAAATCTCAACCACGCCAGCCGGTACTTCCCTTGGATCGGGCTGATCGTAGGTGCCACAGCTGCACTGGTATATTTCGTTGCCTGCATGCTGTTCCCTTCAGCAATCGCCATCACCTTGTCGATGATCGCAACGGTCTGGCTGACAGGCGGATTCCATGAAGATGGCCTGGCCGATGTCTGTGATGGATTTGGCGGTGGCTGGGAGAAAACCCAGATTCTGACCATCATGAAAGACTCGCGACTGGGAACCTACGGCGCTTTAGGTTTAGTGTTTGCTCTGTTTATGAAGTTCCAGACGCTTAGCCTGATTGAACAGCTGATTCCAGCGCTATTGTTAGCACATACCCTCAGCCGTTTTGCCGCAATCACGCTCATCTATTCCGACAATTACGTGCGTGAGGACCAGCAAAGCAAAGCCAAACCACTCGCAAACAGAATGTCTCGACGCGAGCTGATGATTGCAGCTATACCGGTATTGCTGTGTCTGATTCCTCTCGGCCCCAAGATCTGGTTAGTCATTATTCCCGTCTGGCTGATGCGTAACTGGTTATCTTATTTCTTTCGCCGCTGGATTGGCGGCTATACCGGCGATTGCCTTGGCGCCACTCAACAGCTGTGCGAGCTGACCGTTTATCTCTATTTCTGCCTGCCCTTTATATTGGCAGCCTGATAGAATCCGCGCATCTCTGCGTAATGTGAAGCAATCATGCGAAAACGACCTGCACCTCGGCGTCACCCTGCCAACAAGAAGAAACCCGTTGCCCTCGATGGCGCTCCAATTCAGCTGTCCATTGAGGGACTCAGCCACGAAGGGCGCGGTATCGCCCGCCATAATGGCAAAACGCTGTTTGTTGCCGGGGCCCTGCCCGGTGAAGAGGTTGAAGCGCGAATCACCAAGACACACCGCCGCTTCGATGAGGCACAGTGCATCAACGTTATGCAGGCGTCAGAAGATCGCGCCGAACCGATTTGCGAGCACTACGGCGTATGCGGTGGTTGTGACCTGCAACACCTGACACACTCGCGTCAAATCGAAGAGAAACAGCGGATCGTGCTGGATCAGCTCGAGCGTTTGGGCAAGATACAACCGGAAAGCACTGAATCTCCGCTTCGTTCACCCTCCTCTGAATATCGGCGCAGCGCCCGCTTAGGGGTAAACCAGCTACAGCGTGACAACTCTGTTGTCGTTGGATTTCGTCGCCGCGCCAGCAATAAGCTGACCCGCATAGACCACTGCCCGGTGTTAAACGATACGCTCAACCAAACGATCCGGCTGCTGCAAAACGCATTAGACCAAGCCGGTCAGGTGCGTGATATTACCCACGCTGAGATATCAATGGGTGATCAAGAAGGGGCATTGACGCTACGCATCAAAAAACGCCCTTCGGACGCACTACTGGACGCGATCAGCCTGGCCGCAAATCAACTGCACCTCCGCTTGTATCTGGATGACGGTCAAAACACGCAGCCCTATGCGGATGCAGCTGATCTGCACTACCGACTACCAGACCAAGACATAAAACTAAGCTTTGAGCCCGGCGATTTTCTGCAAGTGAATGCAGGCGTTAACGAGCAGATGATTAGCCGTGCGCTGGAGTGGTTACAACCAAAACCTGACGATCGTATTCTTGACCTGTTTTCGGGTATCGGAAACTTCACGCTTCCCCTGGCACTTAACGCCGGAGAAGTGGTTGGCGTGGAAGGTAGCGATACGATGGTACAGCGTGCTGCGGCCAATGCTGAAGCAAATGGCTTAACGAACTGCGCCTTTTACCGTGCCAACCTTAGCGCAGATCTGCGCCACCATCGCTGGTTCAACCAAGGTTTCAACAAGATCGTACTGGACCCGCCACGCACGGGCGCGCTCGAAGCGATTAAACAGCTGGAACACTATCAAGCCGATCAAATTCTGTATGTCTCTTGCAACCCTTCTGCACTGGCGCGTGACGCTGCAGAGCTGGTTGCGATGGGCTATCGCTTTAGCCGGTTCTGCGTGATGGATATGTTCCCGCAAACGTCCCATGTGGAATCCCTTGCCCTGTTTGAGAAGCCAGAGAAGTAACGCCGTCGATGCCTGAGATTATATTTTCCGATGACCAACTGGTTATCGTAAACAAACCCGCCGACCTGCTGTCCGTACCGGGTCGCGGTGAAGATAAACAAGACTGTGTATGGCGACGGGTACAGCAATCATTCCCCACTGCGCGTATCGTGCACCGACTCGACTACGCAACGTCCGGCCTGATGGTGCTTGCCCTGAATGCCGACAGCCATCGACGCCTAAGCACCGAGTTTCAAGAGCGACGCACACAAAAATCGTATCAAGCGATCGTTTACGGAACTCTCAAAGAGGAGACGGGTGAAGTCACCGAACCCCTGCGCTGCGATTGGGATAACCGCCCGCTGCAGATCGTCGATTATGAATACGGGAAAAACGCACATACACGCTGGAAGAAACTCAGGGACGAGCCTAATGGCACCCGGGTGCAACTCACTCCGATTACCGGTCGCTCCCATCAACTGCGTGTTCATATGCAGTTCCTGGGCCATCCGATCATCGGTGACCGCTTTTATGCATCTGATGATGCACAGGCTCTCAGCCACCGCTTACTGCTTCACGCTGAGCAGCTCGGCTTTAATCATCCGGAGACCGGAGATTGGCAGGACTTTACCGCCCCGGTGCCGTTCTGAGGACGACACCGGGACCCATCACATTACGCGCTCACGACACGTACGCTTTGCCCTGATTTAAATGCCTGAATATTTTCGACGGTCTGATCGATAATACGCTGACGCGCCTCACGACTTCCCCAAGCGGAGTGAGGCGTAATAATCAGATTAGGGATATCATCAGCCAGCAGAAGATTACCGTTTACAGGCGGCTCCTGCGTCAGCACATCCGTTGCGGCTCCCGCCAGATGACCAGAGCGTAGCGCGTCAGCCAATGCTTGCTCATTAACCACTCCGCCCCGTGCAGCGTTAATTAACACACTACCCGGCTTCATCTTGGCCAACGCCTCCGCATCAATCAGATCGAGGGTTTCGTCAGTCAGCGGGCAGTGCAAACTCAACACATCAATTTCTGCCAGAAACTGATCCATCGGCATACGTCCGGCCTGAGGCTCTCCACCCGGACGCTGAGCAACCACCACCTTCATTCCAAATGCCTTAGCCAGCTCAGCTACCGCCCCCCCCAAATTGCCGTAACCCACAATCCCCAAAGTGCGGCCGGACAATTCTCGTATAGGAAAGCCCAGCATGCAAAACTGACTGGCCTTGCCCCAGTCTCCGGCTTTAACCGCGCGATCATACTGAATAATATTGGTATGCAGCGCCAGCATCATAGATAAAACATGCTGCGCCACCGAATCAACGCCATAGGCAACACAGTTGCATACGGTAATCGACTTTTCAGCAGCGGCTTGAAGATCGATATTGTTCGTGCCGGTCGCGACCACACAGATAAGCTTCAGATCGGGTGCAGCATCCATCGCAGCGCGACTTATCTTCACCTTGTTGGTAATGACAATATCGTACCCGGCGATTCGCTCTTCGACCTGCTCAAAAGCGGTGGCCATATGCAGATCCAGCTGACTGACTTCAGACTGAATGGTTCCCAGATCAAGATCCTCAAGACTTTCTAAATCCAGAATGACAGCTTTCATCGGTGTTCCTTCTTAATTTTTGATATCGCCCGTTATCAGAGACAAATAAGGGGCCAAAAGGCCCCTTATTTACAGCAAGTGTGTATAAAGAAAATCAACCTCTCGGCAGATTGTCTTTCACATCCCACAATATTTCTTCAGCAACCTGAGCCGGTGCAGATAAACCATCCTCGGTCAGCACTGTCAGATAAACCCCGCTGCGAGCCCGGTTCAACTTAAGCTGATAGCGGCCGATAAAATCGTACGCTTCAGTTTCCTCATTGAACTTGCCTTCAGGACCATCAACCTGGTTATTAAACACGTAGATGACCTTGCCGGCGAACCAGATCTTGAACCCCTCTTCCTTCTGCAGGGCTTCTTGCTCAATCTCTTCCTGGCTCATCTGACTCAGACGCTCTCTATCGTCTTCACTCAGTGTCTTAGAGGTATACCGGATCTTTTTCGCATTCTCATCTGGCCCAGCACCTAAC
>JAGSHA010000176.1 GCA_023954795.1 Oceanospirillaceae bacterium
AACAAATACAGGTTCGATATAAAGCAGCGTATTAACCACAGATGTCTCTAAACGTTGAATAGCGCTAACGGCAAAAAATATAGCTAGGCAACCGGGAAAAATGCCGGTGAATATGATTCCAAACCACTGTTCATTTGAAAAGTTGAGGGTGAAGTCAGGGGTGAATGGAATGCATACAATCGCGCCTGATAATAGCTGATAAAAAAGGCGTATGTTCTGTTCGTCAGCTGGGACAGGGTAACGGTTGATAATGACAAATAGCGCATAGGATATTGCGGCCCCCAGGCCTAAAGTGATGCCGGTATCCAGATGGAGGCTTTTTCCGGAAGAAAAGTCCTGAATCATCAAGAAACCAAGGAATGCGGTGATGATCAGTGCTGATGTCTTTTGGTTCAAGCGCTCCTGAAAGATAAAATGTGCTGCTATTGTCGCTAGCAAAGGGCCCATGTATACAAACATAATGGCTACCGTCATGCCCAGATAGCTCAGGCTCTTCATATAAAGGATAAATACAGCGGCTAGACATGCGCCAGCGATGCACGAGGACAGTGGGAAGCCATTTTTATATCTTAGCGATTGCCTGGTTATGAATAGGTACAGCGCAAAAAAAATAGCACCGATAAACATACGGAAGAAGATAAATATCTCTGCTGGAATTGCTATCCATTTAAATACGACAGCCGAGGTCGCCATGAGCATCCCTGACACAATAGTCATGAGGATTGCTGTTAGCGAACTTTTATTGTACATCTTAATATTCTCAGGTGTGGCTTTTGAAAATATTAATTGATGATAAATATTTTTTATGCTGATTAGTAAGTTGTTTTGGGGCTTAGTGCCGAATGTCTGAAGATAAGAGCATTATATTTTGGTGGTTGGGATTAAAATTAGAGATTCATGAGAATATTTTCTCTAATGTAACGGAACGGCTTTCAATCGGTGTTTTTATTACGATATAGCTAAAGTATTCTCGAACCATTTTTTCTTTCTCTAAAAGATGGTCAATAACTTCCTGGTAATGACTTATGCTTTTTACGACAAATTTTACGAGATAGTCATAACCACCACTGATAAGATGGCATTCAACTACTTCTGGATACGTAGTAAGTGTTTTCTCAAATTCATGAAAATTGTGTCGGAAATGCTGATTCAGCGTAAATTCTGTAAATACAGTTACATAATCGCCTAGCTTTGCCAGATCAATTTGAGCGCCATAGCCAACCACATAGTGTGCTTCTTCAAGTTTTTTTACGCGCTTTAAGCAAGGGCTGGGGGAGAGACCGACCTTGTCCGCTAGATTCACATTGGTGATTCGGCCGTTCTTTTGGAGCTCTGCCAGAATCCTGATATCAATACGATCCAGCTTATGATCTGAAGACATATCTCACCCCATGTTTGTTATGAATTTTAATATAGAGGGTTTATGAGAGTGGTTCAATCAAAGGAGTGGGGTGTAACTGGATTTACACCCCTTTGTTTTCAGCGCCTTAGCCTTCTAGCTCTTTCTGATGAGCTTTCACCAGGTCAGCCATGCTGTTGAAGCGGAAGTCATAAGTGGGCATTTCACCGGGTGTCATCGTCGCACCAAATCCATCTTGGTCATAACGGCGGTAGATGTGGCAGTTCGCCAGACCGTATTTGTTCGCGGGCTCATGGTCATGGAACATGCTCTCTGCTGTATGCAGAACCTCATGCCTTTCCACGCCCAGCGATTTCAGCTTTTCTAGCATGTAATCAAAGTTACGATCTGCTGGCTTGTAGGAACCTACGTCTTCCGCCGTATAACGACCATCGAACTCGACCTGCAGCTTTGCCTGACTGTGCTGGAATGAATCGTTGTCGGTGTTGGTCAGTACGACCAGCTTGAAGTGCTTCTTCAGGTACTGCAATGCGCCAGGGGAGTCAGGAAACGCAGGCCAGTCCTTTACTGATTGGCCATAAGCTTCACACTCGTCCAGCGTTACTTCAACATTCCACTCTTCAGCCAGGCGTCGGTATACGATTGGCAGCAAATCTTGATAGCGTTTTGCAGGAGTATAAGCTTGTTGGGATGATTCATGACGAGCATGAGCCTCCAAAATTTCATCACGTGTGAGTACGCGGTCAACTTTATCAGTCAATGGCTTAAGGCCCGCGACCATGCCGCTTTCCCAATCGATCAGAGTGCCGTAAACATCAAATGTCAGCGCTTTGTAATCAGACAACTTCATTTCTTATCTCCTCAATATTCAGTACATTATTCAGCGTTTTTTCAAATCGTGCGATCAGAATGTCGATGTCTGATACAGTGCAGCATAGTGGTGGTGCAAAACCGATCACGTCGTCGGCAAAAGCACGGAAGATTAAGCCGTTTTTATAGCCTTCTTTGTACATTTTCGGGGATACCTGCAATGCCGCTGAAGGTTTGGTTTTGTTTGCTTTATCAACGACTAGTTCGATACCCGCAAGCATACCTGCCGTCCTTACTTCTCCAATAAGCGGGTGATCTGACAGGCCTCGTAGTTTTTGCTCGAAGTAGTTGCCAACTTTTTGTCCGTTATCCAGCAGCCCCCCCGATTCATACAGATCGAGTACGGCGAGCCCGATGGCTGCGCTTACAGGGTGACCGGAGTAGGTAAAACCATGGCCCACCGGTGTGTTGCCTGCACCATCTGCTATGACGTCATAGATATGATCACCCATCAGCAGAGCCCCCATAGGTGCATAACCTGATGTTAGGCCTTTTGCGACAGTCATCATGTCTGGCACTACACCTTCTGTTTCACACGCGAACATGGGACCGGTACGGCCAAATCCGGTGATCACTTCGTCTGCCAGGAAAAGAATATCTAACTCTTTACACGCATCCCGCATCGCTTTCAGATAGCCCGTGGGAGGCACAATGACGCCACCCGATCCCTGTATCGGTTCACAGAAAAATGCAGCTACATGGTCCGGCCCGCCAAGCTGTTCTACTTTTGCTTTGAGGTCGGACACCGACTTATTGATGATGTCCTGATCGCTAAGCCCTTCACCGTTCCTGTATGGGTAGTGGGAAGGAATGTGGTGTTGCCAGGCTAATGGAAGATCAAATTTCTGATGAAAAACAGGCAGCGCGGTCAGGCCTGCTCCCGTGCTGCTGGAGCCGTGATAGCCTTTTTCTAACGCAATGATGTTTTTCTTATTCAGTTTGCCCAGTGAATTGAAGTAGAAACGAATAAGACGAATTGCACTGTCGACAGCATCGGAACCACCGAGCGTGAAATACACTTTGTTCAGATTGCCGGGTGCTAAATCTGCCAGGCGTTTTGCGAGCTGTATCGTTGGCTCTGATGCAAAGTGGAAATAACCGGTGGCATAGGGCAGCGTCTTCAGCTGTTCATGCGCTGCGTTGATAATGGACTCATGGCCATAGCCAGCATTTACACACCACAGGCCAGAAAAGCCGTCCAATAGTTCATGACCATCGATATCTTTAACATAGGCACCTTTTGCACTTTCCAGGATGAGCGCACCATGTTCCTCATGAACGTGGGGTGGCAATACCGGGTGAAACAGGTGCTGACGATCAAATGTCATTAATGCGTCTTTATTCATGTCCAACCTTTTTATATTCAGCTTTGTGGGCTGTGTTTTAGGGTTGTTCCTGAAGGCAAAAAACGAAGGGAGCATGCTCCCTTCAAAAGAGCTTCTCAGGTAAGCGTCTGAGAAAGTGCTTCGCCGTATGTAACCATTTGGAACAAGGTTTACTGATCAGTAGCAACGCTCATCAGTAAGCATAATGATTGCATGGCTCAAGGAGAGGGAACTGCTGAAAGTCGACCTCAAAAACTAGATTATGCTGAGTTCTGGGGGGCTTGCAGCATAGAATGTCAGAAGACTCGTACTCCATTATTCACTGCCAGATCGGGGGTTAGCAGTATGGTGCTCCCGTCTTCACCTGGTACACCGAGAATGAGCATTTGGGACATGAAACCGGCAATATTTCGTTCAGGTAGGTTGGTAATGCAGATCACTTGTTTACCTATAAGCTCCTCTTTGGCGTAACGGGTTATCTGAGCACTGGACCAGCGAACGTCTTCGTTGCCAAAATCGACTTTTACTTTGTAAGAGGGGTTACGTGCCCTTTTAAAATCGTCAATCTCAACAATAGTGCCCGTCTGCAGCTTAAGGTTCGCAAAGTTTTCATAGTCGACAGTCGTCATTGTGTGTTCTCCAAAAATAAAAAAGCCACTGTCTGGCGGTGGCAAGGCAGTGGCAAAGGGGAGGCTTTTGGCCTCCCAGAGCATTCAACTTTTACATTCCGCCCATGCAGAGGTATTTCATTTCGGTGAAGTCATCTAAGCCATACTTAGAACCTTCACGCCCCAGGCCCGATTCTTTTACGCCACCAAAAGGAATAACATCTGCGGCGATCGAGGTTTCGTTGATACCCACCATGCCGTATTCCAGTTCCTCACTTACTCTCCAGATACGTGTGTAGTCCTTGGTGTAGATGTAAGATGCCAATCCGTACTCGGTATCATTTGCCAGGGCGATGCCTTCTTCATCGGAAGAGAACTTAAAGATCGGAGCGACCGGTCCAAAAATTTCCTCTCTGAACACACGTGCTTTAGGCGAAACGTTGGTCAGTATCGTTGGAGGATAGAAGCTCCCTTTCAATGTATCGTCCAGTTGATGTGTGATGATGGCTGTTGCCCCCTGATCACATGCATCTTCCATCAGTGCATTAACATCGTTGACCGCTTTTTCGTTAATGAGCGGGCCGATTTCGACTCCATCTTCAACCCCGTTACCTTGTTTCAGCGCTTTAACCTTAGCGGTGAAGATACCCACGAACTCATCGTAAACATTCTCGTGAACGATGATTCGATTTGCACAAGTGCAGGTTTGACCACAGTTGCGGAACTTCGCAAACAGGGCACCATTTGCGGCTTGTTCAAGGTCAGCGTCTTCAAACACAAGAACAGGCGCATTGCCTCCGAGTTCCATCGACACTTTTTTCACGGTTTGCGCTGCCTGAGTTAGCAGAATTTTGCCGACAGGTGTGGAACCAGTGAACGTGACCTTCTTCACTAAAGGGTTGGTTGTTAGTTCAAGTCCTACCTCTCTGCTGTTTGTGCTGGTAATGACATTAATGACACCGTCAGGAATACCGGCCTGACGTGCAAGCTCTGCTAATGCCAATGCTGAAAGCGGTGTTTCTGCCGCAGGTTTGATAACGATAGTGCAACCTGCTGCCAGGGCTGGAGATGCTTTCCGGGTGATCATTGCGGTTGGAAAGTTCCACGGTGTAATGGCACTGACAACCCCCACGGGTTGTTTTATCGTTAGTAGGCGGCGATCATCCGATACGGTGGGCAGTACGTCGCCATAACTACGTTTTGCTTCTTCTGCAAACCATTCAATATAGGACGCACCGTAGGCAATCTCCCCGCGAGACTCTAGCAGCGCTTTACCTTGTTCCGCGGTTAGAATCTGAGCCAGGTCTTCCTGATTTTCCATGACCAGTTCGTACCACTTACGTAACAGGCTCGCGCGATGTTTGGCCGTCGTTTTGCGCCATTTCACAAATGCACTGTTTGAGCGCTCGATGGCATGCTGTGCTTCGTCGGCGCTTAAATCTGCACAAGAGGCTATCTTCTCGCCAGTAGCAGGGTTGTAGACATCGAAAGTTTTTCCGTTGTCTGCATCAACCCATTGGCCATTAACAAACGCCTGGGTTTTCAGTAGGTTTTTTTGCATGATCTCAATCATGATTCACATCCTCGTATCGATGCTGCGATGGTTTCACCAAGCTGAGCCGTGGTTGCTTTTCCGCCCATATCTGGCGTCAGGTTCTCACTGTTTTTTAGCGTCTCTTCAATAGCCTGCATGATGGAATCGTGTGCTTCGGGATAACCCAGATGTTCAAGCATCATTGCACCGGACCAAATCATGCCGATAGGGTTGGCAATCCCCTGACCTGCGATATCCGGTGCAGAGCCATGTACAGGTTCAAACATTGACGGGAAATCACCCGTTGGGTTGATATTGGCGGATGGGGCGATTGCAATCGTGCCGGTAATGCCGGGGCCCAAGTCCGAGAGAATGTCTCCGAACAGGTTTGAACCGACGACCACATCATAGGTTTCAGGCTTATTGACGAAGTTCGCGGTCAGAATATCGATGTGATACTTGTCTACCTTTACCTGTGGATAATGAGTTGCCATCTCTTCAACACACTCGTCCCAGAAAGGCATCGAGTGGATAATGCCATTGGACTTAGTGGCTGATGCTAATTGTTGCCGCGGGCGTTTATGGGCCAGATCAAATGCGTATTTCAGCACACGGTTAACACCGCGCTTCGTGAAAACAGACTGCTGTACAACGACTTCATGGTCAGAGCCGCTGTAGATGCGGCCGCCAATATCTGAGTATTCACCTTCGCAATTTTCGCGGACAACGTAGAAATCAATGTCACCAGGTTTTTTGTTCGCGAGTGGGCAAGAAACACCCTCAAATAAACGTACTGGACGTAAGTTGATGTATTGCTCGAACTCTCTGCGAATAGGAATCAGGAGGCCCCACAGAGAGATATGGTCCGGTACGGTTGGGAAACCGACAGCGCCAAGATACACCGCGTCAAACTTGGACAGCTGCTCGATCCCGTCTTCTGGCATCATGCGGCCGGTCTTTAACCATGTTTCGCAGGACCAATCGAACCATTCCCAACTGATATCGATATCAAACTTTCGACAAGCGGCCTCCACTGCCCGGATACCCTCTGGCATCACTTCTGTACCAATACCATCACCTGGGATCACTGCGATATTTAAGTTCACTGGAGCACCTCTTTG
>JAGSHA010000076.1 GCA_023954795.1 Oceanospirillaceae bacterium
GAGACTGCAGAAGCGACTGAGACCCCAGAAGCAATTGAGACTACAGAAGCGACTGAGACTACAGAAGCAACTGAGACTGCTGAAGCAGCTGAAGCATCAGATGTAGCACCAGAAGCTCCTTCCGAGCCAACGGAAACAACTGATGCCGATGCTCAGAGCGATGAAGCAAGCGAAGAGAAGCCTAAGGAAGCAGAACCGCGCCGCCGTCGTCGCGGCAGCCGCGCTCCTAACGACCCTCGCGAGATTCGTCGTCGCCAGAAAGAAGCTGCCGAAAAAGGCGAGTAAGCACTTGGAATGTGGCAATGCTGAGCTATCAGCATTGCCCTACTTTCAGGCATAAAAAAACCGCGTATAAACGCGGTTTTTTTATGCCTGCTCAAACCAAGGTTATCTTCAGACCGACAGCGGGTACCGACGTGGTTCAGGTACTAACTCTACCCCATAACGCTCAGCCACAGAGCGCTGAATCTCGCCTGCCAGCGCCATTAACTCAGCAGCACATCCACCACCATAGTTCACCAACACCAGAGCCTGTTTATCATAGACACCAACAGCACCGGCTCGATAACCCTTCCAGCCAGCCTGATCGATCAACCAGCCAGCGGCCACCTTCATAAACCCCGGACGATCCTGATAGGCCACAACATCAGGACAGTGAGCTTTTAGCGCCTCATATTGCGCCTGAGGAATCACCGGGTTTTCAAAGAAACTCCCCGCATTACCCAACTCAAGCGGATCAGGAAGCTTAGACTGCCTAACTGCCACAACCGCATCGAAGACCGAACGTGCGGTAACCTCGTCATCAGCGAGTTGCTGCATTAAAGTGCCATACCCTACAGCCGGGACAAAGCATTTAGCGAGACGAAAGCGCACACGCGTAATGATATATCGCCCAGGGCTCGTCGATTTGAATACGCTATTACGATACCCAAACTGGCAATCAGAAGCTGCCATATCAACAAACACCTTTTCCTGTCGATCATAGGCTGTCAGCGATTCAAACCGATCCTTAATCTCGACACCATAAGCGCCGATATTCTGTACCGGCGCAGCACCCACGGTACCTGGAATTAGCGCAAGATTTTCCAGGCCACTCCAGCCTTCACCGATGAACTGCTCAACCAACTGATGCCAGTTTTCACCCGCCTCAGCTTCAACCAGAACCGAAACATCGTCTTCCAATACGACGCGATACCCAGTCGATTGCAAGCGCACGACAACACCCGGCAGGTAGTCTGAAAGAATCAGATTACTCCCCCCACCGATCACCAAAAGCGGCAAACCATGCTGCTCGGCAAAACACACGGCCTCTACCAGCTCACCGTCTGCCTGCACATTGATCAGATACTGAGCCTTAGATGCAAACCCAAAACTATTGAGCTGACTCAGATCGGCATTTTCCTGAAGAGATATCACTCAGCCCAGCTCCCGCCGAATATCTGCCAACAAACCTTCAGCAGCCTCTTCTACGAGATCCAAAACATGGCCAAAGCCATCGCTACCGCCATAATAGGGATCCGGGACTTCAGATTCCGAAATAGTCGGCGCAAAATCCAGAAACAACCCTAAGTGCCCTTCATAGCTTTCCGGACACAAGTCTTTAAGATTCTCAAGGTTGCTGTGATCCATCGCTAAGATGTAATCAAACCGCTGAAAGTCTGCTTCAACAGCCTGACGCGCACGCAGTGTCGACAAATCATATCCGCGTGATCTTGCGGCCGAAACTGAGCGCGAATCCGGGCTATTTCCCACGTGATACGCCGCTGTACCTGCAGAATCAACTTCAACCTGCGCTCCCAGACCGCCACAATCGACAACGTGCTGAAACACGCCATGTGCGGTTGGAGAGCGGCAGATATTGCCTAAACAGACAAACAACACACGTTTCACACCTGCGACTCCAACAGCTGGCGAATACGCTCCAGATCTTCCGGCGTATCCACTCCCGCAGGTGGCAGCTCATCCGCTAATGCGACATGAATCTGCGCCCCATTCCACATTGCGCGTAACTGCTCGAGACACTCAGTCTCTTCCAGCGGCGCCGGTGGCCAGGTCACGAAGTCATTCAGTAGCTTCACGCGGTATGCATAGATACCGATATGACGCTGCCATGAAAACCCTTCTGGCATGCTAGCGCGCCCTTCCTCAGTATTAAACTGATCCCGTGGCCACGGCATGGGAGCGCGACTGAAGTAAAGCGCACGCCCTCGGGCATCACTCACCACCTTCACCACATTGGGATTCATCAGGCTTTCGACGTCTTCAATCGGCTCACTCAACGTGGCGATACTCGCGCTCGGCTCAGCCTTCAAGTTATGAGCCACCTGATTAATCACACGCGGCGGCACCAAAGGCTCGTCACCCTGCACGTTGACTACGATGTCATCAGCATAAAACCCCTGAAGCTTTACCACTTCTTGCAGACGGTCAGTGCCTGAGGGATGTTCGGCAGATGTCATACACACATCCGCACCAAAACCTTTGGCGACATCAGCAATCCGTTGATCATCCGTTGCGATGATCACCCGGTCTGCTTCGCTCTCCATCGCACGCTCGTAGACGTGCTGAACCATCGGCTTACCCGCCAGATCGGCCAGTGGCTTGCCCGGGAAGCGACTGGATGCAAAACGGGCTGGAATAATGACGGTAAAGCTCATAACAGACTCCTCTTACTTACGCTCACGCTCTTCCAGAGTCAGCTTACGCGCTTCCTCTTCCAGCATGACCGGAATACCGTCACGCACAGGGTATGCCAAACCACTGGCACGACAGATGAGTTCCTGAGTTTCTGCATTCCACTCAAGAGGCGCTTTTGATACTGGGCACACCAGCATCTCGATCAATTTTTTATCCATCACTTTCAACCGTATAGGTAATCTGTTCGAGTTTATTCAGCAACGCCGTCTCAAACTCAACGGGAAGCTCGGCGGATACCTCTAGGTACCAGCCGTCCAAATTTTTTAGATGAGAAACTTTTACCGCGTCCTTCTCCGTCATCACCAAAGGCAGCGGTTCCGAAAACTGCAGGTCAGACAGGACATAAGGGTGGTGATCAGCAAAAGGATGCTCCAATGGCTCTATACCCGCGGTCAAACGAAGTGTATCAAAGAAACGGGCCGGATTACCGATCCCCGCCACGGCATGCACGCGCTTTTCCTGCCACTGATCAACGGCGATACGCTTAGAACCATCCAGCGCAACAAACGCGGTCGGGCTTAAGCCCATAGGAAAGGCGTCAAAACCACTTTCCCCTTGCCCATTACTGATTACGAAATCGACGCTATCCAAGCGCTCAACAGGCTCTCGTAGCGGCCCCGCCGGTAAACAATGTCCGTTCCCAACACCTCTACGCCCATCAATGACCACCAACTCAATATCACGCCCTAACGCATAGTGCTGTAAACCGTCATCACTGATGACCAGGTCACAATCATAATGTTCTAGGAGATGTTGCACTGCGGCCGGACGATCAGGGTCCACCACAAGAGGACAGCCTGATCGACGCACCAGCATACAGGGCTCATCCCCGCCTTCTGCTGGCAACGTATCTCTTGTGACCGCATAAGGATAACGGGGCGCCTTTGCACCGTAGCCCCGACTTACCACACCCGGCTTGTAGCCGGCTGCTTTCAGCCTTTCAATCAACCAAAGCACGACCGGTGTTTTTCCGGTTCCACCCACGGTGATGTTGCCAACGATTATGACCGGTACCGGCGGCCTGAACGCTTCTTTATTGCCGATAACATAATCCTGACGCTTACCGCCACTAACTGTACGATACAGCCACTCTAACGGGCGCAACCAAAGCGGCGCAGGCCTTTTCTGATACCAACGCGTTTCCAGCCAGCGCATACTATTTAGTCGACTCTTGAGTGATAATACTCAGCCGGGTATATCCCAACTGCCCAGCCACATCCATCGCAGTTACAACTAATTGATGCGGCGTTTCAGCATCAGCTGCAATCACCAACGGAGTCTCGCCCGGCACTCCTGCAGCCGCGCCCAAAGCCTCTTTTAATGCCGCGGCACTGGACTCTGTCAGCAGCTGACTGTTCAGGCGATATTCGCCGTCTGCACTGATCAAAATTTCTATACGTTCACGCGGCTCAGTGACACTTCCACTTGCACTCGGAAGGTCAATTTCAAGCTGCGTTTCTTTGGTAAAAGTGGTTGAGACCATAAAAAAGATCAGCAACAAAAACACCACATCAATCAGGGGTGTCAGATTTACGGATACCTCTTCAGGCCGCTGTCGGCTGAATTTCACTTAATCGCCTCGCAACACTCAGTCTGCTTCACGCTGACCGTGAATCATCTCAACCAACTTTACGGCCTGCTGCTCCATAGACACGACGAGTGAGTCGATGCGGCGCAAGAAAAACCGATGAAAGATAAGTGCCGGTATCGCAACAGCCAAGCCAGACGCGGTCGTAATCAACGCTTCCGAAATACCACCGGCCAATACGCTGGCATTGCCACTACCTTGAATCATGATCTCATTAAAGACTTTGATCATTCCAATGACGGTACCAAGCAAACCCAGCAATGGCGTAATCGCAGCGATCGTACCCAACGGGCTGAGAAAACGCTCTAACTCATGAATGACTTCCGAGGCAGCCTCTTCGATACTCTCCTTCATTACATCACGCCCATGGTTGGCGTTTTTAATACCCGCAACCATGATACGCCCCAAAGGACTGTTGTTGCGGATTTGAGCCAACTGCTCAGTCTCCAGTTTTCCTTTACGGAAAGCCGCCAACAGATCCCCCAAGAGCCCAGCGGGCGCAACACTGGACGCGCGCAAGGTCCACAGTCGCTCCAGACAGATTGCCATCGCAATCACCGAACAGGCCACGATTGGCATCATCAGCCAACCACCCGATTTCACCAGCTCTAACACGTCAATTCAGCCTCTAATTCAGCCTCTAATACTGGGACAATCACACAAACAACCCCAACGATACTGCGGCTAACTCTATCATAGGCCCGCGCGGCCTAATAGCCTGACCAGAAACGTCTTTTGGTACTCCTCCAAACGTCGGTTGCACAGGCCATACCGGGGTTTGAAGTCAGATGCACCGCGCCATGTTTAGCGGTATTCACCGATACTCCACCACTATCTGAAACCCGCTGCACAACATCAGCGCTGGGGTGGCCAAATCGGCTTGCATATCCTGCGCTAAAGACGACAACAGAAGGACGCCAGCGCGCTAAGAATTCAGCACTGCTACCTGTCTTACTTCCGTGATGAGACGCGACCAACCAATTCAGCGGCCGCGCCGGCTCGACCAGCTCGCGCTCTATTTCCGAATCGATATCTCCCGTAAGTAACAATGAACATCGCCCATCATCCACCTGAAGAACACAAGAACTGTTGTTGTCCGAAACCTTCTGATTCCCGCCAGACAATACGGTAAAACGAACATTTTTCCACTGCCATTGATCTCCGGGGCGGCACACGCGGTAACCGTACCTGCCAGCTAACGCCTGACTCCCCGTCACCGCGCTTGAGACCGTCACCTGATCCCGGAGCGAGATATGACCTCCCGTATGATCAAGATCATCGTGACTAAGCACCAGCATATCTACGGCCTGAATCCGCTCAGCCTCCAGATAAGGCGCAAGCGTGTGCATGAATGCACTTTGCCCACCCGGATATCCCGGTCCGGTATCATATAGAAGGGTTTGCTCCCCTACCCGGATCAACACCGCTGTCCCCTGGCCGACATCAAACACCCTTACATCGTAACCTTCAATCACCGGCGACGACCTGATCCCCAATAGCATTGGCATCCACAACAGAATGCCCAACCAACGCAGCGGAAACCCCTTGGGTTGAAGTACCAGCAATGACCCCAGCAACGCCAGAAGCAATACATACCACTCTGGATTTGGCACCTGCCATATATCTTGCTGAACCTCGGCACCCAGCCCGGCCAACCACCAGAATAGTGAGACACCCCCATCAACCAGAGGCACTAACAGATCAACATTCAACACTGAAAACAATAGATCAACGACGACCAGCATCAGACAGAGCGCGATCAGAGGGATCGCCAATAGGTTAATTAGTGGTGCAATAAAGGAGAACCCGCCGAACAACCAAACCAGCAAAGGCGTCATAGAAAAGAATATGCCCCATTGTACTCGCCATCCAAGCAGATCCTTTATCCGATGACCTGCAAACCAAAGCAGCGTCGCAACGGCCATAAATGAGAGCCAGAAACCTGCCTGATGAGTGGCAACGGGCGATAGCGTTAAGACTAGAGCCATCGCGAACCACCAACGCGACCAGAGATCCACATGCCATAGTCGCCATTGCGCAAGCAGAAACACCGCGACCATAACAAAGGCTCTCTGGGTTGGCAGCCCTGCACCTGCCATCTGCATGTAAATAAACGCCACAGAAATGGTCAGCCACACCCCCACCGGCCGAAGGTATAAAGGCATAAGGACATATGACAGGAGACGCATAAGACCCAGCATGAGCACCACAATAAATCCAATATGCAAACCACTGATCACTGCGAGGTGTATCGTTCCGGTTGCCCTTAGCAGCTGCCACTGATCATCACTAAAGTCATCCCTAATGCCTAACGTGATTGCTTTAACAAGCGCAGCAACCTGTTCAGATGCATAACGCGTCTGAATAACCTCTGCCAGGCGCCCTCTCAAACAGTCGAGCAAACAGGCATCAGGGCCCGATGTCGCAGACACCGCCCGCACATATCCTGTCGCATCAATACCTTGTGCCAACAGCCAAAGCTCGTAGTCAAACCCTGCCGGATTAGAAAAGCCATGAGGAGGTTTTAATCTCACCTCCAACTCCAGTCTCATCCCCGGCACTACAGCCCTGTCGGGCCGATACCAATTTAGGCGCAATAGGCGGGGAAATGCAGAGTGACGCTCGGCGCCTTTAGACTCAACAAGCGTATGTGGTTTGAATAAAAATCGTACGTCTTTTCCCCGCAATTCGGGCAAGCCGACGACCTCACCCGTCACGTACCAGTCGGACTTAATCGGATCGCTGCTAAGACGATGGGACATTTGCCAATGACTCCAACCAAAGCTCCATCCCAATCCAATCAAAAACCAGATCAGAGGCAAGGGAAGCTTTCGCCAGAACACTACAAACAATAGAAGAATCACTCCCAACCAAAGCGGAGGGAGTGACGGCAGCCAGACAATAGTTGTAATTCCAGCCACATAACAGATCATCCTTGATCTCATCGGTTGGCTTACCTGTAATGAGTATGCATAATACGAGCGTCTCTGGTCACTACTATAAGTGCGACCCCAATGCCACGCAAACTCATCAAAAAGTATATGCCCGACGAGCGCAAGCTCCGAGAGCACAAACATCTCAGCTGGCTCGGACGCCACCTGCATGATCCCAACCTGTGGCATTTAACCCGCAGATCGGTATCTCGTGCGTTTGCTGTCGGTCTGTTTTGCGCCTTCCTGCCGATTCCTGCACAGATGGTCGTCGCTGCTGTTATGGCGGTCTTCTTTCGTAGCAACCTTCCCATATCTGTTGGACTAGTCTGGCTAACGAACCCCCTGACCATGCCGCCTATTTTCTACGGTGCTTATTTGGTAGGCGATTTTATTCTGGGCAATCCTGCGGGGAACATTGAGTTCGAACTCTCGATGAGCTGGCTTAGCGAAAGCCTGTCACTGATTTGGTGGCCATTACTCTTTGGCTCCGTAATCTGTGGGGTGATATTTGGTGCGCTGGCGTTTTTTGGTATCAACCAGTTCTGGGTTTGGCACGTAAACCGCAGCTGGAAACGCAGAAAAGAAAAAAGCCGCGATATGCGACTTAAATAACGAGTGACTGGCTTCCTATCAAACTGATTGGAAGCCGCACTTAGCTCAACCAGGCTTACCCTTCCAACACAGCCTCTGCCTTCTGCTCAAACAACCCGCCATCACGCAATTCAAAGACCCGCCCGGTACGGTGTGCCAGCTCAAGATCGTGCGTCACAATCACGAACGCAATATTCAGCGTACGATTTAGCTGCTCTATCAACAACTGCACATCGTCCGCTGTCTTACGATCCAGGTTGCCGGTAGGCTCATCCATCAGCACACATGCTGGCTGCCCAATCAGCGAACGCGCAATAGCCACACGCTGACGCTCGCCCCCACTGAGCTGAGAGGGCTTATGGGTAACACGTTCAGATAAACCCACAGCACCCAGCATCTCCGCGGCACGCTCCCGAATATCCGAAACCTTGTCACCGCGCAGCAGAAGTGGCATCGCAACGTTTTCCAATGCGGAAAACTCCGGTAACAAGTGGTGAAACTGATAAACAAAACCTAACTTTTCGTTGCGAATACGCGCGCGGGTTTTTTCTGATTGCTCATGCAGGTCTTTACCACCAACACACATCCGCCCGCTGGTTGGCACATCCAAACCACCCAGAATATTCAGCAGAGTACTCTTACCGGACCCGGACTGCCCGACAATCGCGACGCGCTCTCCAGGCAGCAGAGAAAAATTCAGATCATCCAGCACCGTTAATTCGTGACCGCCTTCGCGATACACGCGCGATACATTCTCCGCAAGCAAGATCGGCTCACTCATAGCGTAACGCCTCCGCCGGATGGGTTTTAGCCGCACGGTAGGCCGGATATATGGTCGCCAGAAAACTAATTACCAACGCCGTACCGCAGATCGTAATGACATCCGGCCACTGCAGGTCAGATGGCAGGTAACTGATGAAGTAAACATCCGCATTCAGGAACTGAATACCGAAGGTACGTTCTACCCAGGCCACAAGATCAGATATAGTCAGCGCCAGAGTGATTCCCAGCGCACCGCCTAATAACGTACCGATAATGCCGATCAACGTACCCTGCACCATAAAGATGCGCATAATTCGCCCCTTAGTAGCGCCTAAGGTGCGTAAAATTGCCACATCTGCTTTCTTATCAGTAACCACCATTACCAACGTTGAAACGATGTTAAATGCCGCAACCAGAACGATGAGGAATAGCAACAAACCGATCATCCGCTTTTCCAGCTGGATAGCCTGAAATAGATTACCGTGAGTACGCGTCCAGTCACTGGTGCGATAGTAACCATCAAGCCCATTTGCGATTTCGCGGGCCTTTTGCGGTGCCGTGAAGAGATCATCAAATTTGAGACGGATACCGTCGACGACATCCCCGCGATAGCGCTTAATTTTCGCTGCATCACCCATAGAGATATACGCCAGAGAGGCATCAAGCTCAGCCCCAACCTCAAACGTACCCACCACGGTAAAGCGCTTAAGGCGCGGCACCATCCCCGCGACACTCACGGTTGCTTCAGGCAAAACCAACGTCACCTTATCACCAACCCGCACACCCAGATAACGCGCGAGCAGATCGCCTAAGACGATGCCAAAACGCTGTGTGTTTAACGTGTCCAGAGAGCCGGTTTTAATATGGTTTGCCAGGATGGAAACCTTTCGTTCGCTCTCAGGATCAATGCCATACACCATCACCCCCCGCACAACGCCGCGATTGGTCAGCATCCCCTGCGCCTGAATGAATGGCGCTGACGCCTGTACGCTAGGGCTCTGATCCACACCACCTTGAACAGCCTGCCAGTCAGCCATCGGGCGACCTAGCTCCGTAATCGTAGCGTGCGGCACCATACCCAGAATTCGCTGTTTGAGTTCACGATCGAACCCATTCATGACGGAAAGCACAACGATAAGCGCGGCCACACCAAGCATTAAGCCAAGCATTGAAGCCAGAGAGATGAAAGAGATGAAATGGTTGCTTCGCTTTGCAGCGGTATAGCGCAAACCGACGTATAACGACAGAGGCTTAAACATGGCCGGATTAAAGCATAGAAAGGACATTTTCTCTAACAAATTCAGTGAAATATTGGTTATACTCGATCCAAGAATTACATCAGACCAGTGCTTTGATTAGGGCTATTTGGATGCAAGAACAGGAACGCCGTAAGTTTTTCCGTATTGATCATCAGGTATCGATTGAGCTAAAAACCATCAGCGCAGAGGAGATTGCCAAAAACCCTACGCCTGTTCAGTTTGAAGTCTCACCCTACTTCCTGCTGTTAAGCCAGCTGCAGGATCTCGATACTGAAGGTGACCACCTACTCCGAAAAATCGCGGAGAAAGATGCCAACACCGCCGCATTCTTACAGCTCATGCACCGTAAAATCGATACGATTGCCAAAGCTGTCGCTGTAAACGGCATCGAGCTGGAGCAGATCCTCTCTCAGGAGATCAACCTGTCTGAAGGCGGCATGATGTTCGAATATCCTGAAACATTTGATATGGACCAACATCTCGCAATCAAACTGATATTCCCCGAAACTTGCATCGGCCTTCTACTCTACGCCAAGGTCTGTCGCTTGATCCCAATGTCAAATGGCCACTACAAAGTCGGCATCGAGTTTATTCGGATGCCTGAAAGCTGCCGCGTACTATTGGCTCGCCAGGTCATGCTTCTGCAAAGCCATCAGCGTCGCCTCGAACGCCAGAACAGCGAACCAAACTTCGACTGATGAATACACTGGAGCTTTCGATCATTGAAAGCTTTGAGTTGATGCATCAACATCTGCAGCAGCTTGCAACACAACTGCTGCAGGAAAAACCCCGCTGCTGGCTACCCTGCTCAACGACCCCCCATCAAGATTTAGCCACTCTCTACACCGACATCTGGTATCAGGACGGGCATGATGGGCGTGAAACCCGAAGCCAATGGGGACTTGTCGGCTGTAGCGACGAACTCATCGCCCAAGCCGCTCAAATCAACCAGCAAAAAAGCATTTTCAAATCAGCCATTCAAAGATACAAAACACATACTGGCGAGCTGCCGGGCGAACTCCTACAAAAACGCTCGCGTATACTGGCAGAGAAACTTAACCGCACAGGCTTGGCAAGGCTGCATCTAAAGCAGTGCTACCGACTACTCCCAATACTGGAAAATACACCTTCACAAGTAGGCTTCAGCTGGTACACGAGTGGCCGCAGCATTAAAAAGTTAACCGTCGCACAAGCCGAAGC
>JAGSHA010000233.1 GCA_023954795.1 Oceanospirillaceae bacterium
AGCAGCAGGCCGGCAATAATACGGTTGGTTTTCATATCCTTCCTTATCCTTTGGGATCGGGGGCTTCAATCAGTTTGAAAAGAGTCGTTACGTGGCGGCGCAACGGCTCGGCGGAGCGTTCTACTTTTAGTTGCAGCAAGGCGCCTTGCCAGCCGTTCCAGATCATTTCGGCGATCTCGCGGGCTGAAAGGTCCTTGCGTACCGTGCCTTCGTCCTGACAGATCTGCATGTCTTCCTCTATCGAAGACAAGACCTCCTGACTGGAGGCCCGGATGGCGGCGCTGAACAGTGGGGATGCCTGACTGATTTCTCCCGTCAGGTTGGCCAGCAGGCAGCCGGTGCAATCCAGATCTTCTTCGTATTTGCGAATTTCGTCGTTGATCATCCACTGTATCTTGCTCAGATAGGTGCCTGTCAGAGCTGCCACCTGCTCTTCCCAGCGGGCAAACTCAATCGATTTATGGTGGTTGATGATCTCGACGGCAAACTGCTCTTTGTTCTCGAAGAAGTTATAGAAAGAGCCTTTGGATACTTCGCAGGTTTCCAAAATTTCTTTCAGGCCGGTGGCGTTGTAGCCATTTCGGGCGAACAGCTCAGCGCCTTTTTCAAGAATCTTCTCCCGGCTGTGCTCCGGGCGTCTTCCGCGTGTCATAGGCTATACCTGTGCGGCTGTTCTGCAGGAGCAGCCACAATAATGATTTTTAACTAGACCGGTCGTGCTAAAAATAATGGTGCGTATTGTAGCCGGGTTTTGTGCATAAACAAGTTAAGAAAATGTAAAGAATTGCAACAATGCGTTTCCGTTCTTCGCACTATGTGGGCGTAGCCCTGAAGCCGTGGCTTCTGGGTGTTTGCTGCGGGTGCTCAAGAGAGCTTTCTGAAATACGGCATCCACTGGTCGAAATCGGTAACGTAGTTAAATCCACAGACGGTGCGCACCGTTCGCCGTCTGAGCAGGTGCTTTAACCGTTGAGCGCCTAAGCGGATCTTTTCTCTGTTTCCAAAGGGGTTAAAGTGCATATCCTCTGCACGTCCAACCACCAGATCGCACACAAACAGAACATCCCGATAGATGTAAACGGTAAATCCCGGCGTATGCCCGCCCAGAACGAAGGCGTCGATCCCGTGATGTTCAAAGTCATCTGAAAATGCATGGCTTACGTGATGATGGCTTGCCAGTGGGTGTTGGTGCTCAGCTTCATGCAGATAGACCTCAGTTCCCCAGTGCTGATGGTAGCGATCGCTGGCACCCATAAAATCCCGATGGGTGAACAGGATGGCATCAGCCGCCGGGAGATCCGGGTTGAAGGTGGGCAGGCAGTCAATCAACACCGTGCTGCGCGGTGTTTTTATGCGATAAGCCGATACGCCCAGTGCTTCTGCCTTTAAGCGGGTCACTCTATTGTTCACTCGTACTTCTTTAAGTGTGTTGCGTTGATGAATAAGTGCTTCGCTCACGAATCGGTCTTTGGGCGTGCCGCACAGCAAGCAGTGTGCGGGTATCTGTGGTGGCGGATTAAAACCGCAGCCCCCGCAAACAAGTGATGTCATAAATCAGCCTCTCTTTGTTGAGGTTGTGCATCGTACAACTTCAAGTTAACTTTAAGTCAAGCGGTTGGCTTAAGATTAATATGTGGTTAGAAAAAGAGGTTAAATATGGCCAAAGCTGTGCGCTATATGACGATTGGAGAGGCGGCTGAGCGTTGTGATATTGCAACGTCAGCACTGCGTTTTTATGAGTCTCGTGGCTTGGTGCAGTCTGTACGCACGGAAGGCAATCAGCGGCGTTACCATCCGGCGATGTTGCGCCGGATCTCGGTCATTAAAGCGGCCCAGAACCTTGGCTTAACCCTGGAAGAAATTGCGGATGCCTTGGCGCGGTTGCCGGATAATCGCACACCCACGAAAAGGGATTGGGAGCGATTGTCGACGAATTGGGGGCGTCTGCTTGATGAGCGTATTCTACGGATGCAGAAGCTGCGTGAAAGTTTGTCGACCTGTATCGGCTGTGGCTGTCTGTCGATGCGCAGTTGTGCGTTGTTTAACGCGGATGACTTTGTTGCCAATCGGGGGAATGGACCGCGTTACCTGCTTGAAGATATGCCGGAGGATGGCTGGCCAGAAAAATGAGGCATGGGAGAGGACGTGTAAAGGTAATCAACCGGACGCTTTGGCTGTGCCCGGTTGATAGAGATCGTTGATGACGAATATTAACGACGCAGTGCTGTGTAACACATATAAAGGCTTGTCAGAATCGCTACCACACTCAGCGCAATCAAACCTTCCGCCATGGTGATGCCAAATAACAGTTCAGGGGTATAACCGCAGGGTTCCCAAGGTTCGAATACGGTCGGAAACCATTTATCCAGCGCAAACCAGTTGGGCAGTCCGCTGTCCATATCACATGCGCCTTCGATAAAGCCGCGTTCTACGCCAAATGTTTTCCAAGAGCGTTCGGCCAGTCCAATTGCCAGCCCCAGCCCCGTCACGCTGGTCAGAATATTCATCAATCGGCTATGGCGGCTGAACAGGGCTATCAGGGCAACCAGCATAAAGGCCATCACATAAATACGGACGTGGATGCACAATACACAAGGTCCGTAACCCAGTCCGTACTGGAAGTAGAGCGCGATACCTTCCATCGCCATTCCAAAAATCAGAACCAGCAGCCAGTAGGCTGTAGTTATCCCCTTGCTGGATGGTGCGTGCGTCATGCGTGATCTCCTGATCGTACGGTTGTGCGCTAAAAACTGTCAGCTGCGAACTGTATCGGAACATTAAATGCTTGGCGAGTTCCCTCTGCATTGCGCTAAAGCGGAAAACACTGATCTGTATTCCTGTGGATAGAGATGAGAGGAAAAATGAGGTGATCTTTATAGGTGAAAAAAACTAACCAATAAGCTGAGAAAGAGTCGTTTTACGTCAGTCATGAGTGTTACTAATATACACACCATACCAAGCGCGGTAGCACTGAAGTCCTGCAACGACAGTGTTTCGCTTGAAGGTTACACAATCGGATTTTTAGCTTGAGTTATCGATGTGTGACAGAAAATTGAAAATTTCTCTCTTAAATTTGGGGACCAAAATGCCACAGGAATACGATCCATCCATTCGTCTTAATCAGTACGGTCAGGTAGATGCGGACTACTACGTACAGAAAGCTCACGATGCGCGCAGTGAAGCAATGGCTGAGATGCTGCAAGCCGTCAAAGCTTGGATTAAAACGAAAGTGACGTTCGAGCGTATTCCTACGCAGCAAACCTTGTTTGGACACTAAGCTTCTAGCTTGTTGTTGTTTTTTAGCCCACCTTTTGGTGGGCTTTTTTATGCTTCAGATTTCGCTCATATCCCTCTCGCTTGTCTTTAGCTGATGAGCATTGTGTAAGCCTTCGTGCTCTATTCACGATATCGTCTCATTCGCTACCGTAATCCATCCAGTCGTCTGGGTTGATCTCCTTGTTACCACCTCCTGTATGTTAGTAACGACTCCAAAATTCAGCTAAAGGTGGTCAGGATAACGGCCGTGATTGCGGGAGTACGTGGGTCTGCACTGCACTTTGCTGCCCATTTTCAGGTGTTGCCATCATATGAGTGGAAGCTGGCTATACACTTAGAAGCACTCATCATTCAGGTAAGCATAGGCTTTTTATTGCCGGTTATGCATAGATCCTGTTTTTGTTTGAATCTGGTGAAAGCGGGCTCTGCTTTATCGTAACAGTCCAACCTGAATGACATCCGTTAAAACCATATGCATAAGAACAAGTTGTAATAACTCTCTGATATTCAAAACAGAAGGCTTTAACGTAAATTTTGAATGAAGATTCATTTTGATTTTTGTATTAATTCTACCGTTGAAGATTTTATTATCTGCTATTCTTAGTAGCCTTAACCCGATAACTTGTAGGCTTTTATAAGGATCTAGGAATGGAACAGAGTAGTTTTCGATGGTTTATCGCAACAATTGTTCAAAAGGTCTTAAGGTCTGTTGGCCTCAAAACAATTGATAAGCAGTTCCTGTTTTCCTACATCCTTATTTTCATCTTTGCTTGCATCTCCGCCGTGTCTCTCTACATCAATATGGGTGCCAGTGCCGATTCGATTAACCTCGCGGGTGCGCAGCGAATGATCAGTCAGCGTGTTGCTAAGGAAGCGCTTCTTGTGGCGCAGGGAGTTGAAGAGCGAAGTACCGTTGAAAGTTCAATCGCTCGCTTTGAGAAGGTTCACAATGGCTTGAAGCGTGGTGATGTGGAGCTGGGTATTGAGGCTGTTGAAGATCCCGCGACACTGAATCAGCTCAAGGCGGTTGAAGCGACCTGGACGGCCTATAAAACCAATCTGATCAATTACCTCGACAGTCCAGAACATAATGAGCTTGTTGCGATTCAGCAGCTTGCTCCCCAGGTGTTGCAAGTAATGAACACAGCCGTTGGCATGATGGCGTCCACTGCAAACGTTGACGCAAAAAATCAGCAATACCTGGCGATGTTTACAACACTAGGCATACTTTTTCTTGTTGTGCTGGGGCGTATGTTTGGTATGACGTGGCTGATGCAGCATATCGAGCATCTGAAGCAGCATCTGCAGGCGGTTAGTCAGGCTGATTTTTCGCGCAAGCTGGAAGTATATGACCGTGATAATGAGATAGGTGAGATCTTTACTGCTTACAACGAAATGCTCTCTCAGGTGGGTGTGCTGATTCAAAATGTAAGTCAGGCTGCGGGACAGGTATCGTCCGGTACATCCCGGATGTCAACGGATCTTGGCCAGACAGCGCAAGGCGTCGATGAGCAGAATATGCAGCTTAACCAGGTGGCTTCTGCCATGAATGAAATGACTGCTACCGTGCAGGAGGTTTCCAATAACGCCCAGCAAGCCGCCGAAGCCGCAGATAAGGCTGATCAGGAGGCATCCAGCGGACAGAAAGTGGTGATCAGTACTCAGAACAATATTCAGGATATGGCGAGTCAGGTCATCAATGCGTCTACCGTTCTTGAGAAGCTTCGACAAGACAGTATTGCCGTCGGCAATGTGCTCTCCGTGATAACAGGCATCGCTGAGCAGACTAATCTCCTCGCACTGAATGCAGCGATTGAGGCCGCCCGCGCGGGTGATCAGGGGCGTGGGTTCGCAGTAGTAGCCGACGAAGTGCGTACGCTTGCGCAGCGCACTCAGGATTCGACCCAAGAAATCAGAGCGACTATCGAGGCGCTGCAAGGGAATGCTAACGAGGCGGTGAACGCGATGCAGCAGAGTCAGGAGATGGCTGAGCTGAGTGTGTCACAAACCACCGAGGCTAATGAGGCACTAGGCAAGATTGTCGACGCAGTTAACATTATTGCCGCGATGACCAGTCAGATTGCGGTCGCAACCGAAGAGCAGATCAAAGTATCTTCGGAGATCGATAGTAACGTCAGCAGTATTGCCTCGGTTGCCAGTCAGACGACAGCAACCACGCAGCAGACGGTCAACACTTCAAACACAATCAGCGATGAAATGAAGAAGCTCCAGTCGCTTGTACAGTGTTTTAAGGTTGAGGCGCATTAGGGCCAGGATACGGTTATCCACATTAAAGAACCTGTCATATGGCAGGTTTTTTTATTGTGTCTATGGG
>JAGSHA010000277.1 GCA_023954795.1 Oceanospirillaceae bacterium
GCATCGGAAACGACACCTAAACTGCCCGGACGGAACAAACTCTCAAAGGTGGTACGCGCGGCCAGATGATGGTCGGCGTGGTCGTTCAGCTCCAGATAGTACCGCTCCACGATCTGAATCCCGTGCGACATGGCGCGGGCTGAGATCAGGAACGGAATGACCAGACCCAGCGGGTCCAGGTTGTAACCGAACAGGGAGATGATGCCGATGCCCCAGATCGAGGACACCACCACCGCACCCAGTGGGATCAGCACCCCATAGGCCTTACGGAAGTAGAAGATCAGCAGCGCGATCATGATCAGCGCGGTAAACAGGAAGATCTCGATGATCTGATCCAGATACTGATAGGCCCAGCCCACCAGCATCGGCTGACCGGTGACATGAATACGGATACCCGATACGGCTTCATCAGCCCGCATCTTCTGGATCTCATCAAAGGTCTTCTCGTAGTCCAGCTGACCTTCGTTGAGCTGCGCCTTGATCAGCGCCATCTTCATATCCGGCGACACCAGCGGGCCGTAGACCCGAGGATCGGCGGTCACATCACCGCGCAACTTCTCCAGCGCGGCCGCATCCATCTCCCCGCCCTGCGGGTCGTAGTAGGACTTGGAGTTGACGTTGCCTTCCGGCGTCATCCACACCTTACGCGAGTTACGGTGGGTCACACTCGATACAAGGTTATGGTTGATCCCCGGCAGGCTGTCGACCGCCAGCGTCATACGGTGGATCTTGGCCAGCGCTTCATTGCTGAAGATATCGCCGTTCTCCACCTCGACCCCAACGATGATCACGTTGGCGCCACCAAAGGAGGACTTAATCTCGTTGTGCAGCTCGATATACGGATGGCTCTGCGGCAGCAGGTCCGCAAAGTCGGAGTACATCTTGACGCTGGGGATCTGATAAGCGAAGAACAGGGTAATCGCCAGAATAATGCCCAGAATCGTTTTAGGACGACGGAATACCGATTCATCCAGATTATGTAGAAAGTGCGTCGCCTTGTGAGCGTCTGCAGACTTTTTATCCATCAGACCAACCCCTTACTTCTGTGACAGTTGGGTAGCGCCGGAAGAGATATCCAGCGTGAAAAGAGAACCTGCACCGCCCGCAATCAGCAGCTCGTTGTTGCTGAGTTGAGTCGCTGCGCGCAGGTATACGGGCTTGCCGTGGGTTTCCACGCGCTGCCACTGATCACCGTTAAGCGTCAGTACGGTGTTGTGATCACCGAAGGCGAACAGCTGCGAGCCAGCCTGTTGAAAACCATAAATAGGTGATTCGGTAGGGGTGGTTTGTTGTTGCCAGCTCAGACCACCGTCGGTAGTGTGCAGAATCTGACCACTCAGGCCACCGACCCAGCCGGTGGTGGTCGATGTGAATACCGCACCCTGTGTATAAAAGTCGTTGGGGATATATTCCGGCGGATTCCAGTCCTGGCCACCGTTCTCACTTTTGGCCACGACACCGAATTCTCCGGTGGCGATCACCGTATTGTTATCCACAAACTGAATACCGGTGAGCAAGGCGTCTTCATTCAGGCTGAAGGTACTCCAGCTTGTGCCCTGATCACTGGAATTAAGAATGGTGGAAAAGCTGCCGACGACCCAGATGCTGTTGTCGGGCGCACAGGTCAGTGCAAGCACATCTTCTTGCGTATCGATGGGATTGGACTGCCAGCTGCTGCCGTTATCGCTGCTGCGCCAAAGTGTTTTATCCAGACTCAGGGCGACGAAGCTTTGGTCCGGACACTGTGTCACATCCACTAGAGCGGGTTGGTTGTTCAGTGTCTGACGTTGCCATTGCTGCTCATTGATCGGGCTGGTCAGTACCAGTCCATTATTCCCTACCACAACCATCATCTGATCGTTGCTGGCCATGCTTTGAAACTGGTCGGTGCGGCGGATGGATTTGGATAACTCCTGCTCCACCTTCTCAAGGTTTAGCGGTGCTTCGCAACCGGCTAACGACAGGCTCAGTGCTGAAATCAGCAAACCTGGTTTAACCGATAAGGCGATGAGCTTGTTTGTTTTTATAGATGCCATCGTCAATATCTCTTGGGTAATTCTAAAAGCGGTGTTGAACCTGTTGGGTGACTTTTAGAGTGTTAAAAAATGACTACAGATTAAGTCCCCTGTTTGGCGCTTTTGTATCGCGTCCACTGGCGTTGGTTGTTGAGATTAGTACGTACCAGCGGTGTGGTCACGCCAACTCGCGCAATATCTTTGTGCGCGAGTCGTCTGAGCTGATGATCCAGACGGGCATCTGCCGCTGCCGGATCAACTTTTAATAGGTGCTGTACCACCGCTTTACTGAGTAACAGTGGATGTCCACCACGGCCCTGATAGCAGGGTTTGGCAATACGTTTGTTTCGCAGTGCGCGGCGGATACGGAACAGCACCGCGGGTGCCGGGACGGGATTGTCCAGTGGCACCAGTAACGTCTGCTGACTGATAAAACCTTTCAGTGCCTGCTGCAGGGTGCTGAACGGCCCGCGTTCTGGGTTGGGGTTATGCGTCTGCTGAGTCCCTGCTGCTTTGTTTAGCAGCGGGCGTGGACGAAACCCCGTGGCCAATACAATCCGGCTGAAACCGGCACGGCGTAGCTGTTGGATCTGATACTCCAGCCAGCTAATTGGCTGTCCCGCACAGTTCAGTGTGCGCAGTCCTTTATGGATGCGGCCACTGCGGCTGGAACGGCCACCGGCCAGAATAATGGCGGTACTCATGCCGATGCCTCGTGAGGCATATCAGGCGCAGTGGATAACTGTTGGCGTTCACGGAGCTGTAACAACTCAGCTATGCAGCTGACGGCAACCGCCATCGGTGCTTTACCCATGTCCGGCAAGCCAATCGGCATATGCACATGGCTATCATCGATCCCTTCATTGTCGAGACGATGGCGGAAACGCGTGGCTTTGGTTTTACTGCCGATCACACCCAAATAGGCCAGATTCCAACTGCTCATCTGTTGCAGCAGTTCGTAGTCGAGCTTGTGACTGTGGGTCATGATCAACACGGTGGTGTTGTGATCGGCCTGATCCAGGGTGTCTGCGAAAGCGGAAGGGCGTACGTTAACCTCATCTGGAAACGCAGCCGGGTCAGCCCATTGAGGACGACCGTCAAAAACACTGACACGAAAGTCGAGCGCGCTTGCCAGAGGAGCCAATGCGCGTGCGATATGACCGGCACCAAAGATCCACAACTGCGGAGCGTCTTTAGCTTTGCGCAGCAAGGTGCGATCGGCACCCGCGTTCAGACGTTCACTTTTACCTCCGCTGATCACCTGTGGTTGCCAGCCAGAGGTATCGCCCAATGATTGTTTACCTGCGGTGAACCCACCGACAAGCTGTAAACGGTCTTCGGCGTCGATCTGGTAGATGCGTTGTGCCTGTTCGTTCATCAGCGCTTTCAGTGTCGGAGGCACCATCACCAAACGGGCTTCCACACGACCACCGCAGCACTGATCGGTATGGCAACCTAAGCCATGATCTATCGTCATGGTGCTGGCTGAGGGCAATTGTCCCGTTTCCTGCCAACGCCACCAACTCAGCTGTCCGGCCTGCATCAGTTTCCATTCCAGATTGCCGCCGCCCACACTGCCGAGCCAACGCCCGTTGCTGAGCAACAGCATCGAATCGCCGGGTTGTGTCGGCGCAGAGCCTTTCACCGACGTGATCAGCGCTTCCAGTACCGGGTAGGGTTGTTCGCCCAGTGGGTTGTGGAAGTGTTGTAGCGCTTCAACGTTTGTATTCATTGCGATCTCCTGTGGACATCAGGTGCCGGATTGGCTTCTGTGATGGACACCAATCCGGCTTGCTCAGCGAGTGGATCAGCTAAAGCTGAGTCCGTTTTCTTTGATCGCTTTCAGCACTTTCTCTGGGGTGATCGGTGCTTCCTTGAACTGAATGCCGAGTGCGTTGTAAACGGCGTTCGCAATCGCGCCCACCGGGCTGGTCAGACCGGCTTCGCCGACACTCTTCGCACCGTATGGGCCGTGTGGATCGGGATCCTCCACCAGAATCACTTTCATCTTCGGCATGTCGGACGAACCGTACATTTTGTAGTCGGTGAAGCTGCTGTTCAGTGCCAAACCCTGCTCGTCGTAATAGATCTCTTCGGTCAGGGCCATGCCGATACCTTGCTGTGCGCCACCCACCATCTGGCCTTCAGCCATTGCAGGGTGGAGGGTACGGCCGATATCGTGGGTATGGACCAGCTCCAGAAGATCGATCTCACCAGTTTCCGTATCGATTTCTACTTCCACAAAGCAGGCACCAAACGGTGGAGAGTTGTGTTTGGAGAAATGGCTGGAGAAACCAAAGATCTGACCGGGCGCGCCTTCAGGTTCGCCGGTTTCCGGATCCATGTAGTTATACACACCCAGATGGCAGATCTTCGCCACGGTGATGCTGTTCTCCGGGTTGTTCTTGGCAAAGATGGTTTTGCCTGCAAACTCCAGGTTATCCACAGTGGTGTCGAGGTGACGCGTTGCACGTTCCAACAACTGCTTCTTCACATCATCGCAGGCTTCCATGATGGCGTTACCGCCCACATAGGTTGTGCGGCTGGCGTGGGAACCGATGTCGAAACCGTTGGCATCGGAGTCACCGGTTTTCAGGTGGACTTCGTCCATCTCCAGTCCCAGAGCCTCTGCGGCGATCTGCTGCAAAACGGTGTGGGAACCCTGACCCAGATCGGAGCA
>JAGSHA010000451.1 GCA_023954795.1 Oceanospirillaceae bacterium
ATCGGCATGCTGCTGTGTTCCAGTTCCCATTCGTAAGGGAAGTTCGCCCGGACGACGACCGTGGCGGGTTTGTTGCGGCTATTGGTAATGCGAAGTTCCTGACCGACTAAAAACCCATTGTAGGTTTTCTGGAACTGACTTTGCTTACGCGTCAATGTCAGGTCAAAGGCTTGCCCCAGTGTGATTTTAACCGGGTCTTTCTCCGCCGTGTGGTTGATGCGGGCGCCACCAACAAATTGCAGTTGATCCTGGGTGTCGGGGCGGAAGACACGAATGTTACCGGCAGGCATCGGCTGGCCTAACCCTTCTTCGCGGGTGTTGATAAAGCTCAGGCGCAAATTGGGTTTGATGCGATAGCGCTGACTATCCTGATGGGCTCCGACGAAAAAATCGTGTTGATAGGTGCGCTTGAGGGTCACATCATCACTGTTCATCAGTGTGATCTGCTTCTGCTGTCCCTCTTCCAGATCGACTTGGCCGGGGAGTTCGTACAGGTGGAAGGCTTCCATCTGGGCGGGTGGTGCAACGCCGTCTGCGGCAGCACTGAGGGCGACAGCGGCTTCCTGATGTCGGGCTGACTTATACATACGCGGGCGTGGTGCGGTGTTTACGTTGCCTGCCATCAATTGCACGCGGGCATCCGGGAAACTGGTGCCGCTGTTATTGGTCAGGGCGGCCATGCCGGATAAGTTGGCGGTATCACCGTCCTGAGACAGGGTGAGAACATAATTCATCGTCCAGTTCAGGCCGCTGGTGAGGTAGCTGATCTTAGCGTCACTTTGACCAGAGGTGCCTTTGCTGCGGAAACTCAGGCTGGGTTTGGTCAGTAATTCAGATGGGCGGGAAGGAAAGATAAACCGCCACTGACCGTTTAACGGAATTGTTTCAACCCGATTGTTACGCGAGATCAGTGCCTGATTATTGTCTACGCTGAGCAGTATCGCTGTGCTGAGGGTTTCTGCGCCGGTCGCAGGATTAGTGCGGGCCAGTTCCAGTTCGCGGTTTAGATAGTGTTCCAGAATAGCGCGTTGGCTGAGCAGACGGGCATTGAAGTTCTGCTCTAAGATCTTGCCTGCGTCTTTAATGCGCAGGGTTTCAGGCTGCAGTTGCTTACTGACGTCTTCGATAGTGACACTCTGACCCGCTGTCATTTGTGGTAACTCACGGGTTTCCCGTACCAGTGCCAGATCGCGGTTGTAGAGGGTCAGGCCGATTGATTGGCGTTGATCCACCCCAATCGTCAGCGCATCAGCAGCGTAGACAGGCAGGCTGCTGGCGACAAGCATTGAGATCATCAAAGGGCGGAAATTCATCAGTTGTTCTCCTTAATAAACTGTTCGGGCAGATCCAGTGCAACCCGGAATCCCCAGTCATTCTGGCTGGCGCTGGCCGGATGCCGGTAGCGACCTGCCGGCCGCATCAAGCGCATGATATCGAACCAGGAACCGCCGCGCATCGCGCGGTAGTGGCAGCCGTCGGCTTGGCGTGCGGCGCCATTATCGGGTGCACCTTTATAATTGGGGGCATAGCAATCTTCAACCCATTCGCTCACGTTTCCAGACATATCGTACAGCCCCCATGCATTGGGATGTTGAGAGCCAACCGGAGCGGTTTGACTACCGCCCCAGTCACTGCTGCATTCATCACAGACTGCAAAACCTGACTGAGGTTCATTGCCCCAGCTAAACGCTGTTTGGGTGCCTGCACGTGCGGCATATTCCCATTCCGCTTCTGTGGGTAAACGGTAGGGTTGCCCCGTCTGTGTTGCCAGCCATGCGGTATAGGCTTGCGCATCCAGCCAGCTAATATTGATGACCGGTCTATTGGCGCGGCCCCAATCCTCATCCGAAGGCAGTTTGCGTTGGGTGGCGCGAGCAAACATATCGTATTGGGAAAATGTCACTTCGTAACGTGAAAGAGCAAAAGGGTGTTCAATCGTGACGGCATGCAGTGGCTGTTCATTATCGTCCCCCATCGCGTGATTATCCCCCATCTGAAACTGTCCCGAAGGCAGTGCCACCATATCGGGGCCATACACATCGTCTGTAATCTGATCACGGAAGAGCAAGGTCCTTGGTGCCTGGGACTCTGTGAGCTGGGCCGCTAGTGATACCGCTGTCTGCGTATCCGTCAGTGAAGATGGCTCTGAGGTTATCTCGGATTTGCTGACTGTGGCCTGAACATTGTCCTCTTCAGGGGAGGATTCTGTATCCGCGACCATAGGGGATGGCACCTCTGGTGCCACCGCAGTGGGTAGCCCAGCCGGAGCTGAAATATCCGCAGGAGGAGAGGACGTGGTCAGTAACAGGGATGCCAAGTAGCCGATCAGCAGACCGACGCAAAAAGTGATGAATGGTAATATCCGACGCTTCGAACCGGTGGATGTGTCTCTTTCGGGTGTTGTCGGCGGGCTGTTTTTTAGTGGGCTTGCGTCCGGAGCAAGATCTGCTTCGCTTAAGCGGGGTGGTTCATGTGCTTCCTCACCTGAATGATCAGTGCCAGGTTCTCCATCATGGTTATCAGCGAGCGCGTTATTGGTTTCTGCCTCATCAGGCTGAAACATACCTTTTATCAATGCTATGGCGTTGGCTGGACGTGCCTTCGGCTCGGCAGATAAGGCCATCTGCAGGTGTTGCCACTGGCGCTCCGTCAACAGGCTGGGTTGGCTCAGGCGCAGCGGGTCACATTGGTTCCTGTCTTGTGTTGTTGCAAACGGAGGGTGTCCGGTCAGAACCTCATAAAAGATACTGGCGAGAGAAAAGATATCAGCTGTCCGGTTGCGGTTCTGGCCTGTATGGGTTTCGGGCGCCTGATAAATGTCATAGCGCTGAGTATGAGCGCGGCTGCTATCCAGA
>JAGSHA010000238.1 GCA_023954795.1 Oceanospirillaceae bacterium
AACAAACTTCCACCCCATCTTTTTTAGCGCTTTCGATAAGGCAACCGATTCTTCGGATGTAGACGCGGTCTGAGGTTCGGGTAAGTTCACCGGCTGTGGCTCATAACGCCAAAAATATGCGGCCAGGGATCCGTGTTCTTCGACCAGTTCCTGTGCCCGTTTTGCATTATTAATCACCGCTTCGATCTTACCGCGATGGCGTACGATACCGGCATCCGTGAGTAACCGTTCCACGTCAGTTTCGGTGAATTCAGCGACCAAGTTAAAATCAAACCCATTGAACGCGGCACGGAAGTTTTCGCGTTTGGCGAGGATCGTTCGCCAGCTGAGTCCAGACTGAAAGCTCTCCAGACATAACTTCTCAAACAAGCGCTGATCATCATCAACGGGGAACCCCCACTCATTGTCGTGATAATCCAGAAACTCAGGGGCTCCACCACACCAACGACAACGTGGCTCACCATCCGGTCCTACAAATTCGGTCGTCATCATTCTCCGCCTAGTCAAAAAGGTTTCAGAATATCCTTTGAAGGAATCTTAAATCTATACAGGGTTATTGGTATTAACCCTGCTTTTAGCACCGAGTACGCGACAGAAATCTTAAAATCAGGGTCAGTTTATGCAATCTGAGTTGATCCTGATCACACACAATGGCCGAAAATAACTCGCAAAGCGGTCCTTAAGGTACTATGCCATGACATTAATGAACCACCGTTCATTAGCCATTAGATCCTACCGGACAGGTAGAGCGGGACAGTTATGAAAAACGAAAGTCGGGCCTTAGCGTGGGCACCACTGATAACGCCATTTGCGTTCGCGTTCTACGCATATATAGCCGATATCTCGGGTTTCAATATGGATGACGGAATCCTAACCTATATTGGACTGTTCATCGGCATGTCGATCGCCAGTCTTCCTGTTGCATACATCTATGAATTTTTTATCGGCTACCGCTTTTTTCGCCTGCTCGTGAAAAAGAACCGCGTTAACTTTTTTAGCCTGACCTTCGGCGGTATGTTTGTTGCTGATATCCCCCTCCTAATCACCTGGCCGGTCACCCTCGTCAACGATGCCATCAGCTTTATCGTGCCGCTCCAGCTGTTTTCATTTGTCGGCTTTATGATCGGACTGAATTTCTGGATTTTACTGAACTATGAAGATCTGAGAGATAACCTGAGGGCGCGGTTCAAAGCTGCATAATCGATTGAACTCAAGGCACAATCGTTCCTTGAGTTCGTTCAATACCTAAAGGGACAGTATCATTGTCCCTTTAGTCATCAATATAGCCAGCCGGTTCTAAAAGAAACACCCACCACAACGAACAAAACTGAAAACAGAGTGACCGGTATAATATGCCAGGCCATATCACCAAGATTGTTTTTTGAGAGCACCGGAATAACCCTAAATCGGGCATCAATCGCAAAACCGAATGTAAGCGCAAGCAGTGTCAGTTTTGCAGCAATACCATGCGATACCGGATTGGTCATATCGAACCACTGGCTCACATCAGGCACCAATCGATGCGCAAGCATCAACCCGGTTACAACTTGCACAATCAGCGCCGGCATACCGATTTTTTCAAACACCGATTCAAAGCTCAGCAACTGCTCTGGAGAACGTTCCCGTAGCACTTTTGGCAGAATCACCACCGACAGAACGATGTGCCCGCCCGTCCAAATTGTCGCGCTGAGAATGTGCAGGAGCAACAACGTTCCATACATACCGATTTACCTATCCTGATGATCACAAAGCATAAGGCACCTTTTGATCACCAGGGCTATCCCAGATGCTCGCAAGGTGCCTTATGAATTAAACCTTACACCCAACCTTGAAAATAAAGCCTCGGCCCCTCTTCAGAGAACCAAAGAAGCACAGGCTTGAATCTTCAACAGGGGGATAAACTTCGTAACGTTTATTTGGACTCTGCGCGGCCGGTGAACTTACGCTCTTCCACATTCACCTTAATACGGTCGCCCGTAGAGATATGCTCTGGCACCTGCACGATCAGACCGGTTGAAAGCTTAGCAGGCTTAGTGCGCGCTGTTGCAGAACCGCCCTTAATCGATGGATCAGTCTCAACGATCTCCAGCTCAACCACGCCCGGAAGATCAAGTGCTACAGGCGCATCGTTGACAAGAACGACATGCAATCCCGGGGTATCGTCCGTGATGAACAGAAGCTCATCTGCCAGATCGTCTTTGTTCAGGCTATAGGAGGAATAGTCTTCGCTATCCATGAACACAAACTCATCGCCATCAGAGTAAGAAAACACCACCGCGCGACGAACCAGATCAGCGAGACTTAACATATCTGAATCTTTGAAGGTCTCATCAATCTTGCCGTTGGTCGCTACGTTATACATACGCATACGATACAGGCTGCCACCGGAACGCCCTTGTGGAACTGAACGCTCGATGTCACGAACAATGTAAGCTTCACCATTAATTTCAACGGCGGTGTTCTTCTTTATTTCACTGGCTTTAGGCATGTCGGTGTGCTCTGGGAGAGAAGTTAAAGGGCTGTATAATCAGGTAGTTAGTTCAATAACAATACACGATTTATACGCTAGGAGGCCATAAAGTGCTGTTGCTGGGGATAAGCAATGCCTACCCCCAAGTGTTTCTCTGCCCCCTTGTATGGGTGACCGTAACCTTACGGCGAAATCGGCAACTGCATATGGAAAGTTGAGCCAAGCTCAGGATCAGATGTAACCGCCATATGGCCCTGATGCTGCTCAGTGATAATGTAGTAGGAGAACGACAAGTGCTGACCTGCATCGAAGCCGTCAGCTTCTGGATTATCGCTGAAGTAAGGCTCAAATAACCCCATCTGCTCATCGTTACTCAAGCCAACACCGTTGTGCTGAATCTTGATCCAGAAGCTATCATAGCCCTCAGACAAGATGATCTTGATGGTCGGTACAAAATCACCGTCCGCTGCACGACGCTGCAATGAAGCACATGCATGACGGAACAAGCTTAAGAAAACTTGCTGCAATTCGGTGATATAGCATGGCACCTGTGGCAAGTTCTTTTCTATACTCCATTCCAGTTTCACCTGATGGAACGACAAACCATTGTCGACGGAGATAACCTCTTTACCCAGCTCGACCGTATGCTCCATCACATCGACAATATCAGCCTTCTGCTTTTCTTTCTCCCGACTGCGAGAGAACGTCAGCAGGTTATTGATGATCTTCGAAACCTGATCACCTTTGTTCGACATGTCGATGAATATCTCATCCAGCAGCTGTGTCTGAGTGGCGTTTCCAGCACCCTGCTGGTGGCTATCTGCCAGAATATTCTTAAAGCGCTTCAGATCCATCAGGATCGCTTGAAGTGGCATATTGATGTCATGTGCCATCGTGGAGGCAACTTCACCCATGAATGACATTTTGTCATTATGGATCAGCATGTTCTCTGCAGTCTTTTCCTTACTGACATCATCAACCAGAATCACCACACCCGCTTCATCGCCTTTGAGTGGATAGATCGTAATATCGAAATGCGACAGGCTGCGCATGCTCTGCTTCAGGTGGATCGTTTTATTCTGCTCAATCGCCTGCTGTATATGCTCAGGAACAACCGTCATGGTGGGATACGCTTCCCATAACGTTTTCCCTAAAGCCTCTTCAGAGGACACACCGGAAAGTTCTTCTACGCGGCGGTTCCACTGAGTCACCCGACCGTCCTTATTCAGGCCAACCAACATCAATGGCATGGAGGTCAGAATATCTTTGATATAAGACTCAGATGAACGTAACTGATCAGCTGTAACAACGTGCTCGGCCACTTCAGACTCCAGCGCCCGGTTACTTTCCTGTAGCAGTTTGTTGGACTCATCTAATGTTGCGGTACGCTCCTGAACGCGAAGCTCCAGCTCTCTGCGGATAGCCGTGAGTTCCTGATTGGCCCGAAACGCTTTGCGACGCGCAATAAACAGATACACCGCAGTGATCGATAAAATGATGATCAGCGTACCGCTGCTCCAGTTTGCCAGATGCTGCCAGTTGGTTTTGCCATTGGCATCTTTAAACAGTGTAATGCCAGCCATAGCCCATGAGCTGTGCATACATAAAGCAAATAGGAAAAATATGTTTTTCATAGTATCCGTGAAATTAATTAACCTTGGTTTGGTAGTAAGCAGACCACTATAAGATAACGACGCCAGAAACATGCTTGTTTCCCTGTCATTAGTCAGTGCCTGTGACCCAGTGTAATTACCTGCATGTTACACCATTTTGGCGGCTGAAAGCTGCTGCTATGCGTGAATCTACCGTACTACCGACACAATATGTGCCAACAGCCACGCTGATTCGTCATTTTGAGTACAGTACATTATCTATCTGATATTCAATGATAAATCTTCGGCCACGCGCGAGACATCCAGGTTCAATCAAACATGATTGACACTCTCCCTGAACACAGCTTAACTAGGCGCGAAAAGTGCTAGATGAACTTAGAGGATGAATGGGCAGGAGACAAAGTGGATCGAGAAAACCACAGCATGAGTTTCGATCACATCATGCATATTCATACCAGAGCCTAAACCTAACCGTAATTCGCCCTAACAAACCTCGGGCTCAAGAGCCGTTACCATTTCAATGTGCGGTATTCCATCTTCATCGTAGGGCTCAGATACAGACGTAAACCCGAAATCAGCGTAAAACGCTTCTAAATATTTCTGAGCGGAAATTCTAATTTGCTGCTTTGGATACTCAGTCTTCAGCCATTCCATCGCTTTTTCTAAAAGTAACCTCCCCTGTCCCTGTCCTCTGGTTTCCTTTGCGGTTAACACTCGACCGATAGAAGGCTCGGTATATTTGTGCCCTGGATAAACAACCCGTAAATACGCGTGAATTTCAACAGGACCGCCTCCGTTGCTTGTTTGAGCGAACAAGTGCCAGGAGACTTGATCTAGGCTATCGACGTCTTGATATACACAGTTTTGTTCAACGACAAATACCTCCTGCCTCACCCGCAAAATTTCATAAATTTCAGCCGATGAGAGTTCTTCAAATCTTTTCCATTTCCATTCGTACATACTGCATTCTCCTTGAACATCGAAAAGCGATGTTGTCTTTACTTCAGCGCAAATTCCACCGCTTTTTGCGCATGTATCGCCGTTGTGTCCAATAAACGCACCGCCGTATCGGCCTGCTGTACCAACATACCGATCTCGGTACAGCCCAGAATCACCGCCTCTGCGCCGTCATCAGCAAGCTTTTGGATGATGCGAAGGTATTCGGTTTTTGAGTCGGGTTCGGTCTTACCAAGACAAAGTTCATCGTAGATAACCCGATGCACAATCGACCGATCTGACTGGTTAGGTATCAGAACATTTAAACCGTACTTTTCGCTCAGACGGCCTTTGTAAAAATCCTGTTCCATAGTAAAGCCCGTGCCCAACAAGCCCACGGTTTTGATTCCCTGATCCAGCAACACTTCAGCGGTGGCATCAGCGATATGCAGGATCGGAATATCGATGGCGTCTTC
>JAGSHA010000448.1 GCA_023954795.1 Oceanospirillaceae bacterium
GTTGGCAATCAATGAAGGTCAAAGCTCTGCGCGTGAAGCGGGTCATCTCATGTCTGATATTCGAAACAGCATTGATCAGGTAAATCAGATCTCTACACAAATCGCGTCTACGCTAACTCAGCAGGATGTGGCTGCACAGGATGTGGCTGCAGGTATTGCTGACATAGCATCTCATACCTCCCAGAATGTTTCCGAGATAGACCATGTGCTGGATACAATGGATGAGGTTGACGGATTGATTAGTGGTCGTATTAACGTGATGGCAGGGTATGAGGTGCCAGGCAAAGTAGTGAAACTGGCGAAGTCAGATCATGTTATCTGGAAGCGCCGCTTAACGAATATGGTCGCTGGGCGAGAGGGTCTTAATGCCTCGGAGTTGTCGAGTCACCACACATGTCGTTTGGGCCGTTGGTATACGAGTGTGAATGCATCGGTCTATCAGAGTCATCCTAGTTTTATGAAGTTGGCCATTCCGCACAAGCAGGTGCATGAGGGCGGAATTCAGGCTGTAGAGCTGTATAACCGAGGCCGCGTTAAAGAGGCAATGCAGCGTATTGAACGTGTTGAGGCCGCATCGGTAGAAGTTCTTGAGTTGTTAACCGACCTGGAAGAGGTTGATCGCTAATTCAGGTTAATCCTAAGTATTAAAAAACCCGCTCATTGAGCGGGTTTTTTTGTATCAGGCTGAACCTACCGAAGTAGGTTCAGAATCACACGAAGTGATTAAGTATTCGAGGCGATAATATCTCGCAATACCATCGGCAAGATGCCTTTGTGACGAATCTGATCCAGCTCTGACGAGGTATCAACACGTGAAGCCAACTCAATCTGCTGTGATGAGCCATCCGCTCTGTTAATGGTCAGCTCTACAGAACCCCTAGGCTCAAGCGTATCAATGCCATTCAGGTCGAACGTTTCTGTGCCATCCAGATTCAGAGAAGCGCGTGTTACTCCTTCCGGTAACTGCAGAGGCAGAACACCCATTCCCACCAGATTGGATTTGTGAATACGCTCAAAGCTTTCAGCAATAATCGCTCTGACACCCAGCAATGCAGGCCCTTTAGCGGCCCAGTCACGTGATGATCCGGTGCCATACAGTTTGCCGCCAAACACAACGGTGGAGGTGCCTTCTTCACGGTAACGCGCAGCCGCGTCGTAAATAGACATTTCCGTTGGCGCACCTTCAGCTGGGTGATAACTGGTTACAGCGCCAGTCGTTCCAGGCAGCATCAGGTTTCTGGCTTTAGAGTTGCCGAAGATACTACGCAGCATCACGTGGTGGTTGCCTCGGCGTGCTCCAAGCGATGTCATGTCGCCGTCTGCCACTCCTTGTGAACTCAGGTATTCGCCAGGAGGAGAGTCCGGGCGGATACGGCTCACCGGGGAAATGTGGTCAGTTGTTGTGTTGTCATCACACATCACCAGCATGCGCGCACCTGAGATATTGTTCAGTGCGTCTTCAGGTGTTTCCAGAGAGAAACCGTCGAAGAAAGAGATTTCCTGGATGTAGGTGGAATCTGCATCCCAGTCATAAACAGGGCCGGTAGGTGATTCAAGGTTCTGCCAGGTTTTCGGGCCGTCGAGAGAGTTCTCATAGGTTTCGCGGAAGGCTTTCGGATTCATGCACTCATTCATGGTCTGAGTAATTTCAGCGTTGCTTGGCCAGATATCTTTGAGGAATACATCGTTTCCATTTGCATCCTGACCAAGTGGCTGAGTGGTCACGTCAATGTTTACGTTGCCTGCCATCGCCATCGCAACAACCAGCGGTGGTGACATCAGGAAGTTGGCGTCCACATCAGGATGTACGCGACCTTCAAAGTTTCGGTTACCGGACAATACAGACGCAGCGGTGATATCGTGGTTCTGCAATGCTTCTTCGATACTCGGTGCCAGAGGACCAGAGTTACCCACACAGGTTGTACAGCCGTAACCCGCGGTATTAAAGCCCAGTGCATCCAGATGTTGCTGCAGTCCCGCTTTGGTTAAGAAGTCGGTCGCAACCGGTGACCCTGGAGCCAGAGACGTTTTTACGCCATCCGGTACTTTCATGCCCAGTTCGTTTGCTTTCTTGGCCAGCAAGCCGGCCGCGATCAGCAAGCCAGGGTTGGATGTGTTGGTGCAGGCGGTGATCGCCGCGATGACGATATCGCCGTCTTTTAGTTCCCTTTCAGGCAGAGGCGCGAAAATACCCGCTTCGTCTGCTTTCATTGGGGTAACGGTTGCAACTTCCGGATTACGGTCGCCTTCAGCCGCCGCTTTTCTGAATACGTTACCGATCTCAGCCAGCGGTAGTCGGTCCTGAGGTCGTTTCGGACCCGCCACAGACGGTTCAACCGTGGACAGATCCAGCTGCAGAAGATCGGTATAGCGAGGAAGTGCCTGACCCGGCGTCCAGGCCATATTCTGTGCTTTGTAATAAGCCAGTGGCAGATCGCCGTCCCGTCCGGTTGCTCTCATATACTCAGCAGAGACTTCATCAAATGGGAAGAAGCCCATGGTTGCGCCATATTCAGGCGACATATTTGCGATGGTCGCACGGTCAGGCAGGGAAAGATTGGCACAGCCCTCACCGACGTATTCAACGAACTTACCAACAACACCACCCGGATAGTTACGCAACATTTCCGTGATTGTCAGTACTAGGTCAGTCGCGGTGACGCCTTCTCGTAGTGCCCCTGTAAGCTCAACGCCAACCACTTCTGGTGCCAGCATCTGCATCGGTTGGCCCAGCATAGAAGCACCCGCTTCGATGCCGCCAACGCCCCAGCCCACAATACCCAGTGCGTTTGCCATTGGCGTATGGCTATCCATACCAATGAGGGTATCCGGGATCATCAGGCCATTCATGTTGAGATAGCCTTGTGCCAGATATTCCAGGTTAACCTGGTGCACA
>JAGSHA010000409.1 GCA_023954795.1 Oceanospirillaceae bacterium
GCGGGTATGGGGGTATTGGTCTCCGAATCACCGACACTGCTTTCCATCACCCAATGGGGCGGCGCGCTGTTTCTTGGCTGGTATGGCTTACGCTCGTTCCGGGCCGCGTTTCAGGACAACAGCCTGAAGAGTGAAAGCCGCGGCATCCGCAATCTCACACATGCAGTCCTGACAACACTGGCGATCACGCTGCTGAATCCACATGTCTATCTGGATACCGTTGTCCTGATCGGCAGCATCGGTGGACAGCAAGCGCCTGACGAGCGTATCTGGTTTGCCGCCGGTGCGATCAGCTTTTCGTTTATCTGGTTTTTCCTGCTCAGCTTTGGCGCGCGCTGGTTAGCCCCGCTATTTGCGAAGCCAATCGCATGGCGCATTTTAGATATGGGTGTTGCACTGATGATGTGGTCTATCGCGGCCAGCCTGATTTTTGCCTGAGGGGTATGGGATCACAAAAAAGTGGCCTGACACCGTTCTATAGCGCCCCGGCATGAAATATCGCCGGGGTCATATGCAAGATATTTCAAATACAGGCCATCAACATATTACTCATATCTCCCCACCACTCTCATAAAAACAGTTTAAACCCATAAATAATCACTAGACTATTAATCAACTATAAATCGCACCTTAAAATAAAAATTCGCCCTGAACTTTTATGTCACTTATCGTGAACAAAAATGTCACTCTCAAATTAATTAAAATCTGAAACAATCTAATTGCTTTATCATCTCAATCGATATTTTATATCGAGATGCCCTGTTTGACAGGCAACGCCTTAAGCTCCCATGCGTCCAAAACCCTCAAAAACAGTCCAAAACACCCCATATAACTGATAAATCGCTCAACAACTGGGGATTAAGGCCTACAAATATTTCTTAAAATAAACGCCCTCCTATTGTGCATTCGCACTAAGACTTTTCACCAAATCACCATAGAAAGCTGTGCTCATCACGCTCAAAGCCTGCACCAACATAATGCTGCAAACGCACATTAATTGTGCCCTCTAATAATATTTCATGGTTTTTAAATTAACGTATTTTCAAATAGGAAATTATCCACTAATCTAATTTAAGTCTTAAAAACAGTGCCGACGAATAAGATCTCGATCTTTCACAAAACGGTTCAGTTTGAGCGACTTACAAAGAAAAAAAATAAATAACACAGCATCCACAGGTCATTCGAGGTCGTAGTACATGATGAGAAAAGTAGCATTTGCTTCAGTCGCAGCGTCAATGTTCTTTGCTACATCCGCCTATGCAGCAAGCACATTGGAAACAGTCAAAGATCGCGATCACATCCTTTGTGGTGTCACCAGCGGCGTACCCGGATTTTCGGTCCCGGATGACAAAGGGGAATGGAAAGGTCTCGATGTGGATATCTGCCGGGCTGTCTCCGCGGCCGTACTCGGCGACAACACCAAAGTTAAATACATCCCACTAACGGCCAAAGAACGTTTTACCGCATTAGCGTCAGGTGAGATCGATGTACTGTCTCGCGTGACTACCTGGACACTGAGCCGTGATAGCCAGCTGGGCATTAACTTTGCCGGCGTAAACTATTACGACGGTCAGGGTTTCATGGTGAAAAAAGATCTGGGACTGAAAAGTGTGAAAGAGCTGGACGGTGCGACCGTCTGCGTTCAGTCCGGTACCACCACTGAGCTGAACATGGCCGACTACTTCCGCTCCCATGGCCTGTCCCATACACCGGTTGTGTTTGATACCAATGAGCAGGCGTCTGCCAGCTTCGACAGCGGTCGTTGTGATGCATTCACCACCGACTTGTCTCAGGCATACGGTCTGCGTACCCGCATGAAAGACCCAAGCTCCGTTGTCGCTCTGCCTGAAGTGATCTCCAAAGAACCACTGGGTCCGGTTGTTCGACAGGGTGACGATCAGTGGTTCAACATCGTGAAATGGTCACTGAATGCGATGCTGAATGCTGAAGAGCTGGGTGTAAACTCCGGCAACGTTGATGAAATGAAGTCCTCTACCAACCCGAATATTCAGCGTTTGCTGGGTGGATCAACGGGTCTGGCAAAAGGTCTTGGCATCAGCGAAGACTGGGGTTACCAGATTGTTAAGCAGGTCGGTAACTACGGCGAAGCATTCGACCGTAACGTGGGTAAAGATTCTCCACTGAACATCGACCGTGGTATCAACAAACTGTGGAATCAGGGTGGTTTGCAGTACGCACCACCGATCCGCTAAGCACGGTATAAATCTGCACCTCATTCAGTCCCACTCTTGGGGCTGACGGAGGAGGGGTTTATGCGGCTGCTTTAGAGCATAATCTCCTTCTCCGAACCGTTGTATGACGTTCCCCCTGATTTTAAGGGGCTGCGGAGAAGGTATATGTCCACAGAGAAGTCCCAGCACAAACCACCCCCGCCGCCAGAAAGCAGTACCAAGTTCTGGCACGATCCAAAAAAACGCGCCGTACTCTTTCAGCTGCTGCTGGTCGGAGCCCTTCTACTCTTTGTTCTGTACATCGTCTCCAATACCCTCAACAACCTCGATGCCCGTGGCATCACCACCGGTTTTGGCTTTCTGAGTGAAACCGCCGGTTTTGGTATACCACTGTCATTAATCGAATACGGTGAAACCGCCACCTACGGCCGCACCTTTGTTGTCGGGTTGTTAAATACGATTCTGGTCGCGGTATTAGGGATTATCGCCGCCACCGTACTCGGTTTTACACTGGGTATCGCCCGGCTATCGGATAACTGGATCATCTCCCGCTTAGCCGCCGTTTACATTGAAACCTTCCGTAATATCCCGCTACTGCTACAGATGTTTTTCTGGTACTTCGCGGTATTACGTACACTGCCCTCACCCCGTCAGAGTGTTGAGTTTTTAGGCAGTTATCTGAATATCCGTGGCCTTTCGATGCCAGCCCCCGTCACTGAAGACGGCTTCTCCTTCGTGATGATCATGTTTATTGCCGGGATCGTCGCGACCTGGTTGCTCTCCCGCTGGGCAGACAAACGCCACGATGAAACCGGCCAGACCTTTCCGATTGTCTGGACCGGAATAGGACTGATTATAGGTTTGCCGCTGCTGGCCTTTTTTGTCGCAGGCATGCCGGTCTCACTGGATCATCCCGAACTGAAAGGATTTAACTTCAAAGGCGGCATGACCATCATCCCTGAACTGGTTGCCCTATGGCTTGCCCTCAGTATCTATACCGCCGCGTTTATCGCCGAAACCGTGCGTGCCGGGATTCTTGCGGTACCGAGCGGCCAGCTGGAAGCGGCCTCCGCATTGGGACTGCCTAAAGTCCGTACCCTGCGTTTGATCGTCATTCCACAAGCGATGCGGGTCATTATCCCGCCGCTCACCAGCCAGTATCTCAACCTGACGAAGAACTCGTCACTGGCA
>JAGSHA010000444.1 GCA_023954795.1 Oceanospirillaceae bacterium
CGATGCTGATCCAACCCAATAAATCCTGCCTGCTGGTTGTCGACCTGCAGGAAAAATTGCTGCCTGCCATTCATGAAGGTGACGCGGTTGTCGAAAATACACGTTGGCTGGCTGAAATTGCTAACCATCTGAGTGTACCGGTGCTCACATCTGAGCAGTATCCTCAAGGCTTGGGCGGGACCGCTACCTCACTGCTGGATGTACTGCCAGCTGAAGGTTTTATGGAGAAAATGGCCTTCTCCTGCATGTCGGATCCAGGCTGCAACGAAAAAATTAATGCGCTTCGTCCTAGCCAGGTCGTCGTCGTAGGCACCGAATCCCACGTCTGTGTTCTACAGACATGCTTGCAGCTAAAACAGCAGGCACGTGAAGTATATGTGGTTGAAGACTGCGTCTCTTCTCGCAACCCTAAAGACAAAGAACTGGCACTGGAGCGCATGCGACAGGCGGGCATCTATATCGTCAGCCGCGAGATGGTTGCCTTCGAATGGCTTCAAACAGCCGACAATGAAAAATTCCGTTTTATCAGCAAGAACTATCTGCGTTAATACGCAGGCTGTCTGCAGGCTGGGAAGCTCCCAACCTGCAGACATACCGTATCTAATCCAACCGAAATCCAACCTTCATCACAACCTGATAGTGGCCCACCTTGCCATTTTCAACATGGCCACGTATCTCACTGACCTCAAACCACTCCACGTGGCTAATAGTTTCAGCAGTTCGCTTAACGCCCTGCGAAATAGCATCATCAATACTGACTGAAGAAGACCCGACAACTTCTACTTTCTTATATACATGATCACTCATTGGAAGCACCGCGCATTGGCTATTTAATAGTCAACATAGCTGATGGTCTTGTCCGGCGCCAAAGCAAACACGACCCAACAAAATCAATCGAACGAGCAGTTAAGAAAAGGTGAGGGAAATATTCAGACTGAACAAAGCAGGAAAATAAGGGAAAAGAGCCGCAGCAACCCCGGTCGGAGCTACTGCGAATTGAAGCCGTTGTTAAACCGCTTCGGTGTTGGACAGGAAGAACCAGGTATCCAGTACAGAATCTGGATTAAGCGATACAGAGTTAATCCCTTTCTCCATCAACCAACGTGCCAAATCAGGATGGTCGGACGGACCCTGACCGCAGATACCGATGTACTTACCTTGCGCACGACACGCATCAATCGCCATCTCTAGCAAACGCTTCACCGCATCATTACGTTCATCAAACAGATGAGCAATCACACCTGAATCCCGATCAAGCCCCAGCGTCAACTGAGTGAGATCGTTCGAGCCGATGGAGAAACCATCAAAATACTCAAGGAACTGATCCGCCAGCAACGCGTTGGATGGAATCTCACACATCATGATGACACGCAATCCATTCTCACCGCGCTTCAGACCGTTCTCCTCCAGCAGTTCAACCACCTGCTTCGCTTCTCCCACGGTGCGCACAAACGGCACCATGATCTCAACGTTGGTGAAGCGCATCTTATCGCGTACTTTTTTCAGCGCGCGACATTCCAACTCAAAACAATCACGGAAAGAATCAGAGATATAACGGGTTGCACCACGGAAGCCCAGCATCGGATTTTCTTCGCTTGGCTCATAGCGGTCACCACCGATCAGGTGTCCGTACTCATTCGACTTGAAGTCGGACATGCGTACGATCACTTTCTTCGGATAGAACGCTGCCGCCAGTGTTGAAATACCTTCCACCAGCCGCTCAACGTAGAATTCAACCGGATCACCGTACCCCGCGATACGACGATCAATGGTCTGGCGCACATCGCGTGACTGCTCTTCATAGTTCAGCAGCGCTTTAGGGTGCACACCAATCATGCGATTGATAATGAATTCCAGACGCGCCAGACCAATACCGGAGTTCGGTAAAGATTGGAAATCAAATGCGCGATCCGGATTACCCACGTTCATCATGATATCAAACGGCAGGTTTGGCATAGATTCAACGTTGTTGGTCTGATGCTCAAAGTCGAGCTTACCTTCGTAAGCACGCCCCGTATCACCTTCGGCACAAGATACCGTGACAACCTGTCCTGGCTTAAGAGTATCAGTCGCATCACCACAGCCAACGATGGCAGGGATACCCAGCTCACGCGCTATAATCGCAGCATGGCAGGTACGACCACCACGGTTGGTCACGATGGCCGCTGATTTTTTCATCACCGGCTCCCAATCGGGGTCGGTCATATCAGTGACCAGCACTTCGCCCGGCTGCACCAAATGCATTTCGGTAATATCGCTCACAATGCGTACCGGTCCTGAGCCGATGCGGTGACCGATAGAACGACCTTCAACCAGACACTTGCCGGTTTCTTTCAGCAAGTAACGTTCGATAACGGTGCTTTTATCACGGCTCTTAACGGTTTCAGGACGCGCCTGAACAATATATAAGCCACCGTCATCGCCATCTTTCGCCCACTCGATATCCATCGCGCGGCCATAATGCTGTTCAATGATCACCGCAAGGCGTGCCAGTTCCTGCACATCCTCGTCATTGATAGAGAACTGGTTCCGTTCTTCAACCGGCACGCTAACAGTCTCAACGGCATTACCCGCGCTGCCATCCGCGGTATAAATCATCTTGATTGCTTTCGCGCCCAAATTACGACGCAAAATCGCCGGCGCACCCATTTTCAGCGTTGGCTTGTAGACGTAAAACTCATCCGGGTTTACCGCGCCCTGCACCACTGTCTCACCCAGACCATAAGCCGATGTGATAAATGCAACGTGAGGGAAGCCCGATTCAGTATCAATGGTAAACATCACACCTGATGCTGCAGTTTCACTGCGTACCATGCGCTGAATACCCGCAGACAACGCGACTTCACTGTGGTCAAAGCCCTGATGAACACGGTAGGAGATAGCACGATCGTTATAGAGAGACGCAAACACCTCTTTGATCGCGTGTTTTACGTTATCCAAACCACGGA
>JAGSHA010000119.1 GCA_023954795.1 Oceanospirillaceae bacterium
AGAATAACCAAAGATAGAGAATGGGCCGGTAAAACGCTGCTGCAAGTGATCCAGAACCATGGATACCGCAAAGCTCACCTGCTCAACGGTATAAAGCCCACGAGGGCCACCGGAGTATCCGTGGCCCGGCAGATCAATAGCCACCACGTTAAAACCACGTTCACTGAGTTTACCCAGCATTTCAGCATAAAGTTCCGAATACGTACCGATACCGGGCAAGAATAGCACTGTCGGTGCCGCTACATCGTACTCGTACAGCTCACAATGCAATGCATCTTTACCCAGCTGAAACGCCTGACGTTTCTCTAACCAGGGGTGTATCTGAAGCTTTTCCCGCAGGCGTTCGCGGCCGGGTAAGCCTTCCTGCGTCATCGCTGCATGACTGACATGTACATTCATATTGAATACCTACCGCTGGCAGTGGCTACAATAAACCGTAGACCTCTGACCAAGGCGAATCTCCTTTAATGGTTGTTTACAACTCACACAAGGCGCGCCCGCACGGCCGTATACGTTCAGTTGCTGCTTAAAGTAACCTGGTTTTCCATCACCGCCGACAAAGTCCTTCAGGGTGGTTCCACCCTGCTCAATCGCAGCCGCTAACACCCGTTTAATCTCATACACAAAACGGTTCATGCGTGCCGCAGAGATCTTACCTGCAGCGCGTTTGGGATGAATTCCTGCCGCAAACAGTGCTTCGTTGGCATAGATATTCCCTACCCCTACGACCACTTTGCTGTCCATGATGAACGTTTTAATCGCCGTTTTTCGTCCTTTTGCCCTGACCAGAAGGTACTGATCGTCAAACTCGTCGCTTAACGGCTCAGGCCCCAAGTGGGCGAGTAGCTCATGAACCTCATCCGCATCCTGCCAGAGAACCGCACCAAAGCGACGCGGATCGGTTAAACGCAGTGCTTTACCATCGGTCAGACACAGATCCACATGATCATGTTTGCCCGGCTCTTTACTACGCTCGACAACCCGCAGGCTACCTGACATCCCCAGATGCACCAGAAGATGCCCGCAATCAAACTGAATCAACAGATATTTGCCCCGACGACTCACCGCTTCGACGGTTTTGCCCGGCAACAATGCAGTGAGTGCTTCAGGGACAGGCCAGCGTAATTTAGGCTGACGGACATCAAAGAGGGCAACCGTACGCCCAACAACATGGGGTTCGATACCACGACGGGTGGTTTCTACTTCGGGTAACTCGGGCATGATGGATCAGGAAATGAACAATGGCCCAACATCATACCTGATCTGCCTGCTGCCGTCAGTGACGGCGCAGCACCAGATAGATCCCCAGAACCGTCAGCGCTATAGCGCCGATCCCCATCAGGTTTAATTGCTCGTCAAACAACAACCAGGCTTCAATAGCGGTCAGCGGCGGCACCAGATAGAAATAGCTGGCAACTTTCGCCGCCTCCCCTTCGCGGATCATCAGCATCAACAGCAAGATTGCAGTGACAGAAAGCCCAAACACCATCCATAACAGCGCGCCTATCAGCTCAGGCTGCCAGTTGATTTCACCCGTCTCAAACGTAAATGCAACAACCGCCATCGCAATCGCGGTCATCAGATATTGGTAAAACGAACCAGTGAACAGATCCGTTCCGCTACCAAAACGTTTCTGATACAGCGTCCCAACCGAGATCGCCACCAACGCTGCCACCGCCGCAATCATCGATGCCGTATCAATCGTAAACTGACCGCCACCTTCCCCTGACAACAGCACCAGAGCAACGCCCACAAATCCGATCAGCAGTCCCAACCACTGGACCGGTCGCAGGTTATCCCCCATCAACTGCCAGCTCATTAGTGCCGTCAATAGCGGCTGCAGGCCCATGATGATCGCGGTCACACCTGCGGGTAAACCCCACTCAATCGCGGCAAACACCCCGCCGAGATAAACCGCATGTACCAGAAATCCCGTCACCATCTGATGCATTGCCTGCACAGGAGAAGGCCACTTCGCTTTCAGAATCAACGCCAATGCACCAAAAGCCACCAGCGTCATCAACATACGAATTAACAGGACATGAAACGGCTCGATATAAGGAGACGCATACTTGGCACCAATAAACCCGGTACTCCAAAGTACAACGAAAAGGAACGGTACGGCCTGTACCCAACGTTTATGCAAGTTTCCCATCTGCCTATCCCAGTCAATCAAATGTGATTTGAAACGGTACGATCAGTGGCGATCATGAAAAAGGCACAGCACCATGCTAAATACATGGGTACAGAAACAAATATATTTTAATTTGCGCGCAGCAATGGCTTACTGTACCCATGAAACGATACGAGCAGGTCACCGAAACCCTACGTGCACAGATTGAAAGCTACCAGCTCCGTCCCGGTGAACCTTTGCCTTCACTACGCTGCCTGAGTGAGCAGCTGGCGGTCAGCAAAAACACAGTTATCCACGCTTACCAGAAGCTGGAAGCAGAGGGGTTGATCGAACCACGTCCACGGCAGGGCTTTTTTGTCAGCCATGGACAACCCTTGCCGGAGGTATCCGCATCTCCCCGCCCGGTGCAGCTAGGCGCACTGGCCCTGAATATTATTCGGGCCGCCTCCCGTTCCGATCTCCATCCTTTAGGCAGTGCCGACCCAGATACCCGGTTCCCTGCGCGCGCGCAGCTGTATAAAACGCTCGCGAAGAACGCACGTCACCGCGCACATCAGCAATCCAAAATAAGTCATTACCAACCCCCACCCGGGAGTGATTTATTAAGGAGCCGGCTGGCACATCACATCAGTGAATCCGCTTTTGCCTGCAAACCGCAAGAGATCATCATTAGTAACGGCACGCAGGAGGGTATCAGCCTGAGCTTGCGCGCCATTGCATCACAGGGCGATATTATTGCCGTCGAATCGCCCAGTTTTTATGGCACGCTGCAATGCATTGAGGCGCTGGGGCTGAAAGTCGTCGAGATCCCAACCATTCCCGGTGAAGGTATTAATCTCTGCCTGTTGGACAAGGTCCTGAAAGAATGGCCGATCAAAGCACTTTTGCTCAACCCAAACGTCAACAATCCCCTTGGATTCCAGATGCAGCTGAGCCAGCAAGAAAAACTGATGGCGATCACCGAACCCTACCAATTGCCGATTATCGAAGATGACGTGTTCGGTGAACTGAACTACCAGAGTCACCGCCACCCACCGTTAAAGGCACTCGATACAAGCGGACGAGTGGTACTATGCAGTTCTTTCTCCAAGTCTCTGGATACCGATATTCGGATAGGCTGGGTGGTACCCGGAAAGTTCTATGAAGAGATCAATTACTTAAAATACGTCACGACCTTAGCTTCATCGGGCTTAACCCAGGACGCATCTGCGGAGTTTATGGCCGAAAGGCGTTTTGCCCGTCATCTGCGCCGCCTCAAACGGACATACCGACAACGCTGGGACCTGCTTGCCGAAGATATGTGCCGTCATATGCCCCGAGAAGTATCTTTTTCTCACCCGGAAGGCGGTTATCTGAGTTGGTTAGAATTGCCTGCGGGCTGTGACGGCGACCGCATCTATCAACAAGCGCTGAGTGAAGGCATCGCCATTACGCCCGGCAGCTTGTTTTCCACCCAAGGGGAATATCGCCACTGCATCCGGCTGAACTTTTCGGTCTATGATGGCAACCCGGATCTACGCCGTGCGCTGATCCGGGTTAGCGAACTGATTCGTCAGGATATAGGCAGGCTTTAGCGAATCCCAGCCCACCCCTGACGCTGCTCAGCGGTGAGAAAACTCCAGGCAACCAGACGGCTGATCTTGTTGCCATGCGCCATCTGGATCGTTTCGACCTCCACCGCTCCCGCCTGCTTCAGCGCACTGTAGATACCCGGCAGGTTGTCATTGCTCGCCACCAAACTGGAGAACCAACACACCTGATCGGCAAAATCAGCACTTTGCTGCGCCATACGGCTAACAAAAGCCAACTCACCACCCGGACACCATAATTCGGCCTCATGGCCACCGAAGTTCAATGCCGGAGCGCCCTTTTTACCGCCCTTTTTCGCCTTTCCGAGATTTTTCAGCTTTCTCTGAGTTCCCGCACTGGCCGCTTCCTGTGAAGCATGAAAGGGGGGATTACACAGACTGAAATCGAACAACTCATCAGCACCGATCATCCCCGTAAAGATATCCTCGGGGTTCTTCTGCTGACGACACTTAATAGCCTTGTGTAATGCAGGATTAGAATCGGCTATCAATTTTGCCGAGCCAACCGCTACAGGGTCGATATCCGTACCGACAAACCGCCATCCATAACTACAGTGTCCCACAATCGGATATATCAGGTTTGCACCGGTGCCAATATCCAAACCAATAACTTTACGTCCCTGAGGAATCTCGCCCCCATTATCCTTCGCCAACAGATCCGCCAGATGATGGATATAATCCGCCCGCCCCGGAACCGGTGGACATAGATAATTGGGGGGGATATCCCAATGCAGCAGCCCATAGTGATGCAGTAACAGTGCTTTGTTCAGCGCCTTCACCGCCGCAGGGTCAGCGAAATCCACTGACAGGTCACCAAACCGGTTTTCCGCGACAAAAGGTTCAAGCTCAGGACAGCTCTTAATCAGAGCGGGCAAATCGTAACGTTCTGCGTGTGGATTGCGCGGATGCAAACCGGGCTTTCGGGATGAGTGCGTCTGGGATCTGGAGGACATGTCATAACCACTAAGAAGAATCAGCGCGTATTGTAACAGCCCGCCAAGATTATGATGAATGCAAAAGCGCGAAGATAGATTGAGGCCCAACCCACGCCACGGCAGGCCGGACAACCCTCATTCTATAAGAAAGGAGATTACAGGCTGGCGTATACGATACCGATCCAGACACGACTCGACAGGAAACCATCGGCCCATTCATCCCAGCGGTCGCTCAAGCCTTTCAATTGAATCTGCCCCAGGTTCATACCCTGATCTTTCATGGCTTTGACCTCCGCAGCCGTCCCCACCAACATCTCGTGGAACGCTTTCATATCGGCTTTGGTCGCTAACGGTCCATGCCCCGGAATGATCTTAGTTTCATTATCGAGTTCCGCCAGCAGGGCTTCGATATTCTGTGCCATCTTCAGCACATTACCGCCGCTGTCGACATCCACAAACGGGAAGAATCCGTTGAAGAAATGATCACCCGTATGTACCACATTGGCATTCTTAAAAAAGACGACCGAGTCTCCGTCGGTATGCCCGCCAGCATAGTGCACTAATTTAACGGTCTCACCATTCATGTGCAGCGTCAGAGTGCTATCGTAGGTCAGCGAAGGGACCGCGGCCTCTGGATAAGGCTCCGACACCATATTGAACAGTCGGATCTCCTGCTTCGTCAGCAAACGAACACGTACGTTATCATGCGCCACAATTTGAGCATGCTCACCCAATGCCAGGTTGCCCTCTGTATGGTCCCCGTGCCAGTGAGTATTCACCACATAGGTTAACTTCTCCAACCCACCGTACTTAGCCACTTCGCGGGTTAGCGCAGGCGACAGACTTTTATAATCATCGTCTACCATCAGCATCCCCTGCTCACCCTTGAGCAGAGCAATATTGCCGCCTTTACCTTGTAGCAGCAGAATCTGATCACTCACCTGAGTCGTTCGAAAGGAGGGGGTAGCAGCCTTATGACCATGGCTTTCAGCCTGCGCGGCCAGTGGCACACTGCAGATCATTGCAGTTAACGCGGATACACACAGTTTTTTCAGATACATCAACTTTCCCTCCATTTGATTATTCGACTCCAACCCAACGGCCAATATAGCGATGGGGTTAGTCATTGAACGTTAATTCAGATCCTTTATCACCATCTTTATCTGTAACCGAACTTCATCAATCTCTGCGACGATTTGATCAGAGGAGTCATTGTCCTGGCCCAGCAGCTCCCAGTTCTCTCCCCAGGATAAACGCAGACTTTCAGCCTTTTCACCCACCTTAGGCCCAATCAAACTGCTCAGATCAGAGATTAACCCCACCTTGATCCAGCCTTTGCGGGGGTTACCTTCCACTTCATCATGGTCGTAATGTGCCGCGTATACCAGCTGCTCCAGCTCAGACAGCGTGTTCAACACAGAAAACGCCGCCATACGGATATTGCTGTTATCCTCTGTCGCCTCCAGCCGCCACGCGTTGTAACTGAAGCCCAACAGCGAGAACATCACACTGAACACTGCCGTGAAATAATATACTTTTAGCTTCCGTCCCAGCTCCATAACTCCCGCTCCGTTCCTGCACTTACATCAGATTACAGCATAAATACGCATCCTGATAATTCAGCTCAGCATCACAGCCTCGTCAAGCAAACCTCATCATCACGTTGCTTTAATTGCATTCAATTGTGACAGTTTTATGAAGATTAATTGAATCGTTTGACCCAGACCAAACAGATAGATTCTAATATGTATATACATTCAATATACAAACAATACGCGTTGGGTATCAGCTGTATTTGCTATATTCTTCAGCCACTGGACAGGCCCGAGATCAAACACATGAGTGGGAACAAGAAAGCAAAGAAAAAGAAGAACAGTCAGCTCGTCATCCGGATTAATGATCAGGAGCGGGATAGCTTTGTCTCTTTATGCGAAGAACTGGATACCAGCGCGGCCCGCGAGATCCGTCGATTTATTCGCAAGTTTGTAGCAGAAAATAATACTGAATCTGACACTGAGGCCTGAAAACCTTAAGTGTCATAGGTATCCGAGACAAAACTCACTCTCTAAGGAGCACTGACCGATGGCGAAGATCAAAGTCAAAGCAATCAAGAAAGATATCAAAGCACGCCAGGCTAAAATCGCTAAGCACGAAGGTAAGCTGAAAAAACTGCAGAAACTGCTAAAAAAAGCGAAGTAATTCGCCGCAGTCACTGATCCAAAGAGGGGTGGTATTATATCCACTCCTTTTTATGTGCCCGACCATCAGCACGAAACACAAAATCCCTCCTCGTCTCGCTCGCTCGCTCGCTCCAACATTTGATTTTTCGTCCCCAATTAAGCATCCCGCTGGTTAACATACCCACGACTTATCTCGTCTGGCTTTTTTTAGACATAAAAAAACCCGGCCGAGGCCGGGTTTTCTGAGAAGGAAAAATCTTATTTGATTTTAGCTTCTTTGTAGATCACGTGTTTGCGAACAACCGGGTCGTATTTTTTAAATTCGAACTTGTCCGGAGTGTTACGCTTGTTCTTCTGAGTGGTATAGAAGTGACCAGTACCAGCAGAAGAAACCAGTTTGATTTTATCAGTAGCGCCTTTAGCCATGATGCAGCTCCTTAAACCTTGATACCGTTAGCACGAACTTCAGCCAGAACTACATCGATACCTTTCTTATCGATGATACGCATACCTTTAGAAGATACACGCAGGCGTACGAATTTGTTTTCGTTTTCTACCCAAAAACGGTGCCAGTGCAGGTTCGGCAGGAAACGACGACGAGTCTTACGCTGTGAGTGGGAAACGTTGTTCCCGGTTACTGGACGCTTGCCAGTGACCATGCAAACTTTAGCCATTGCTAAAAACCCTTTTAAATACAGTTAGATATACTTCTTATCATCATGATTATCGAAACAACGTTCAACGCCTGCACTCTCAGGCTCATTATGTTGCTTCTCAGGCGGAGCGTCCTATACCGAGACAGAATACCATACCAGAGTGCGATAAGAGGTCGCGTATTATACATTAATCATTCACCAACTCCAGCATAAAACAGTGACTTTATAGCAAATGACAAGTTGTGTTTTCAGGTCATTCACAAACGACGCCAGCACCGTATGTCTAAAGCCCCGAAGCCGCTTCGCCAGTTTGATCACAGACCTCACATTGCGACAATTTCAGATACCTCGCGTGAACAATTTTGTCACGTGCGTACCGCCCCTAATCTGAGCTAAACTGGCAGTCAGGATTGCGCCCCCCTTCAATAGGAGAAGAGGCGTCCTCACACACCAATTTCTATTGTTGGACAGCCGGAAGTACAGCTGTATGCCTATCCCGAAGTATTTGCGTCAACTCTCTATTCTGACTCTGTTTCTTACGGTCGCGGTCTGGACGGCTCATTTCGTCTACAGCAGCCAGGAAGCCGAACACACTCGGGAATTCGAAAAGCAAACGGATGCGCTTGCCAATCGCATCGAATCACAGATGCAACGTCTGTTCATCGCAATTGACGGCGTACGAGGCTTTGCCTCCACTCATCCCGCATTGAGCGCGGCACAATTTCGGGATTATCTCGACAGCGCCGACTTCTTCACGCAGTTTCCGGCAGTGCGTGCGATCGCATACGCTCCTCGCATATCTGTAGATGACCTGCCTATTCTGCAGCGCCGGTTGATTAAGGATGCGGAACGTGAGCATCAGGGGTACCCGGCGTTTCAGCTCAAACCCGAGGGAAAGCGGGCCCAATACTTCCCAGCGGTACTGGTGGAGCCTCGTGAAGGCAATGACAACGTTTACGGTTTTGACCTCTGGGCGCATAAACTTCGCCGGGCTGCCGCAGAACAGGCGCGCGACAGCGGGCAACCGATTCTATCGGCACCGGTAACGCTCTCACAGGACAAAGAGTCCGGCTTAAAAGGCGTTCTTTTACTCAGCCCTGTGTATACCTCTGGTATCCCAACACTGAATACACGCGAACGCCGAGATGCTCATATCGGGTTTATCCCTGTCGGCCTTA
>JAGSHA010000482.1 GCA_023954795.1 Oceanospirillaceae bacterium
ACGCTGGCGTGCTGAAGAAAAGCGTTTCCCCATCATTATTCTGACCGCCCGTGGTGACTGGCAGGATAAAGTGGAAGGGTTAGAAGCCGGGGCGGATGACTATCTGGTTAAGCCGTTTCATATGGAAGAGCTGGCCGCACGCCTGAATGCACTGCTGCGCCGTACCGCGGGTCACGCCAAGCCTGAATTTGAATTCGGTCCACTGCGTATCGATACCACGGGTCGTGTGGTTTACCGTCACGATGAGCCGGTATCACTCACCAGCTACGAATATAAAACGTTTGAATATTTAGTCCTGCACGCAGGTAAAACCGTATCCAAAACTGAATTGACCGAACACTTGTATCATCAGGACTATGACCGAGACAGCAATGTACTGGAGGTGTTTATCCGCCGCCTGCGACAGAAGCTGGACCCGGATCAGGATATACAGCCGATCACGACCGTGCGTGGTATGGGCTATCGGTTTGATTTGAAACCGGTGCAAAAAGACTGATGACTGCCGCTTGGCCCTTTCGCTTGTCCTTGTTGCGCTCGATTCAGGGCCGTTTGCTGGTGGCATCGGCTCTGATTCTGCCCGTCGTCATGTTGCTGGCAGGGCTGGCGCTAAAAAATGCCTATTACAGCAGTCAGGAAGTGGCTGTGAAAGAGCGGCTGCAGTTACAGGTTTATCTCCTTTTGGGCAGTATCGAGCTGGGTGATCAGCTGGTGGTGCTGCCTCAATCACTTCAGGAGCCCCGTTATGCCCAGATTGGTTCGGGTTTATACGGTGTTATCCACAACGGTAGCGGACGATTGTTATGGCGATCAGAGTCGTCACGGTTGTTGCCCGAAAACCAGGTCAGTGCCAACTTTCAGCTGCCTACCGTATTAACGGCAGGCGCATCAACGTTTGATCATTTACCCGAAGCGGGCATGTTTCGTTATCGCTTTAGTGTGATCTGGGAGCTTAATGGCAAAGAGATGCCGTTGCAGTTCACGGTCATGGAAGCGGATCAACCGGTGTTAAAGGCGTCCGCGGCTTATGCCGGACAGTTGGTATTCTGGTTGGCGGCGGTGTTAGTGGTCGCACTTCTGGCACAGGTATTGATAATGCGCTGGGGCATCCATCCTCTAAAAGGTTTGGCGCGGGATCTGAAAATGATCGAGCAGGGTGATGCGGATCGCCTGTCCGGGCGATATCCCAGTGAAGTTCAGCCGGTGACGGATAACCTTAATCGACTGATTGACAGCGAACGTCAGCAACGGGAGCGCTATCGCAATACGCTTGGGGATCTGGCCCACAGTCTGAAAACGCCGCTTGCCGTCATGCGGGGGGCAGGGGAGGAGCAGTTACCTCTGAACGAATATGGATCGGTTGTTGATGAACAGGTCCAGCGTATGGATCAGATCGTTCAGTATCAGTTAGCCCGGGCGGTTAAATCTCAAGGTGGTGGTCTGGCGCAGGCGGTGTCCGTCAAAGCGGTGGTGGATCGCATGCTGGGTGCACTGGATAAGGTGTATCGGGATAAAGGTGTGTGTTCGGATGCGCAGGTGAACGAAATGCTGGGGTTTGCCGGTGATGAACGCGATCTGATGGAAGTGCTGGGTAACTTGTTAGAAAACGCCTACAAATATGGCAACAGTCAGGTGCGAATCACTGGACAGCTAGCGCAGGAAAGCCTGTATCTGGAGATCGCGGACGATGGTCCCGGTGTCAATCCCGAAGCGCGACAGGTGATTCTGGAGCGTGGTGCCCGTCTGGATACCTCTATTCAGGGACAGGGTATTGGGCTTTCAGTGGCCGCGGATATTGTGAGTTCATACGATGGTCGGTTAGAAGTCGCAGAATCAGACTTGGGCGGAGCGCTGTTTAAAGTGACGTTGCCGGGTGGCAGCGTCTGACCCAAGCCTTTGTGCATTCAGCGTGATTACTTGGCATCCTCTAGCATCTGTACACGCGCTTCCGTGGCAGGATGGGAGCTGAACCAGTCGGGCATATCGCTACGCTTGATATTGTTCTCCAGCTTAGTCAGTAACGTCGCCAAATGTTTCACGTCCATATTCTCCTGTCGCATATAGTCGATGGCAAACTGATCGGCTTCTTCCTCAAAGCGACGTGAGTAACTCGCTTCTACGAGCAACGTGGGCAAGGCCGCGAGTACGGTGGTTGCAGCACTCATATCTCCGGTAACTGCCGTGATAATCAGCGGATAGGTACTACTTTGTAAAATCATTCTCAGGCTGTGGCGGTGTTCTACATGGCCAACCTCATGGGCCAATACCCCCTGAATTCCTTGAGGGTGATCGGCGAGT
>JAGSHA010000282.1 GCA_023954795.1 Oceanospirillaceae bacterium
CTCCGGGCTTGCACAAGCATCGATCCTGCTGGCGATGGTGATCCCGCTGTATAACGTACTGTCTATTTTTGCTCTCACTTTACCTCTGCATAAAGAGGGCGGTTTAAAGTTCAGCTCAGCACTCCTGGAAATCATTAAGAACCCACTGATCCTGGCGGTGCTTTTTGCACTACCGTTCTCCTTTATGGGGTGGACGTTACCTGAAGTCGTCGAAAAAACCGGCCGTTATTTTGCTAACCTCACGCTTCCGCTTGCACTGCTAGCCATTGGCGGCTCCCTCAGTATAAAGAGCCTGAAAAACACCTCCTCCATGGCATTTTGGGCAACCTCTACCAAGTTGGTTATTTTGCCGGTGGGTCTGAGTATCGGGGCATGGATTTACGGGTTTCGCGGCCAGGATCTGGCTATGCTGTTTATTCTTTTTGGCTGCCCAACCGCCGCCGCCAGCTTTGTGATGGCAAAAGCCACGGGTGCGAACGGGGAGTTGGCTGCCAATATCATTTTGACGACAACCTTAGGATCGGTGCTGAGTCTGAGTGCAGGTATCTATCTGCTGCGCGTTTGGGGCATCATTTGATTGGCTTCCTTAATGTCGCCGCTGCTATCGAATCGGCGTATATTAGAAGCATTGAATTAAGATTCACGCACAGACATTAAGAGCTATAGTTGCCCATGACGTTTCTGGAAAACCTGCTAAATATCTATCTCGAAACTGCGATCTGGTTATTATTCGGGTTATCGCTGGCGGCCGTCATCAAAGGTTGGATTCCCGAGAAACTGGTCAAGCGCCTCCTCAGCGGAAAAGGACCGGGATCCGTCATCCGGGCCGCATTGATTGGTGCACCCCTGCCTCTGTGTTCATGTGGTGTTTTACCGACCGCGATTGGCTTACACCGCAGCGGGGCTTCTAAACCGGCCACCACATCCTTCCTGATTGCGACTCCAGAAACAGGCATCGACTCGATTTCCGTCACTTATGCATTGATGGGGCCCGTGATGGCGATCATCCGTCCGTTCTCTGCGATCACCAGTGCGATTGCGAGTGGTTTGCTGGTCCTGTTTTTTGATCGGGACAAGACGACTGAAGCAATTGCAGATCAACACGCGCCTATAAAAAGCTGTTGTAGTAGCAAGCAGGCAGAGGAATCACCTGCAGAAAGTTCAGCATCGGATACGGGCTGCTGCGCCAGTAAAAAAGCGGCCGATCCCGTTGCCACGGTCACAACAACAAGCAGTTGTTGCAGCAGTATAAATGCAGTTAAAGAGGTTCCACCTCAGGCATCATGCTGCAGCAGTCAATCTAAAACTGAAACAACACCTACAAAAAAACCAGGTATCTGGGCCGGATTACGCTTCGCACTGGTCGATGTTCTGGACGATATAAAATACTGGATGGCGTTTGGTCTGGTGATGGCCGCTGTCATTGCATCACTGATCGAGCCGGGCAATCTCACTGCCTATGGTTCTGGATTAGGCGCCATGCTGCTGATGCTTTTGGTCGGCTTACCGCTGTATATTTGCGCCAGCGCCTCAACACCACTAGCCGCGGCACTGCTTGTTGCCGGATTATCCCCGGGTACGGTGCTGGTTTTCCTGCTGGTGGGCCCCGCTACAAACATCGCATCTCTTGGGATATTGATCCGGGAACTGGGCAAACGTGCGGTCGTCCTTTATCTGACAGGTATCAGTATCAGCGCGGTGGGGCTCGGGTTGCTGGTCGACGCCTTGCTGGGTGATGCCGCATTCGAACTCGCTGCAGGGATTAGCGATCATCAACACGGCAGTGACTATACGCTGCTCCACTGGGTGGCAGCGGTCGTATTGCTATTGCTCACGATTAAACCACTGCGTAGCCGTCTGGGATTTTGAAACGCCATGCTAAAAATACTTACCTCCAGCCGTAACCAGAAACTGATTAACGCCATCATTGACGCGGATCTGGAAAAGCTTGCCCGACTGCTGACGAAATTTGATGCGGCAGCCTTGGATGCTCCGTTACGAGATAAGCAATCAGCAGCAGAGGTTGCTATTGGTGCCCAGCAACCTAAGTCACTGGAACTGATCATGAATCAGGGTTGCAATGCGAATGCACTGGCCAGTTGCGGCCGGCCTTTATTGCTGTTGGCATTACAGCAGTCTGAGAATAGCCTGAATCTGATCACCCAGCTACTGCGAGCCGGTGCAGACGCCAACACGGATAACTTGCTCAGCGCATGTTTCTATCACTGCTCTGAAACCGAGCAGATGGTACATCTGAGTCGCTTGATTGAATACGGAAGCCAACTCACTGAAGATCCCGATCTCATGCCTATGGCATTAGGAACAGAGCGCCTGGAGCTGATTCACTTCCTAATAAATTCGGGTGCAGAACTGCCTGCTGATATGGAATCGATACACTGTAGTGAAGCCACACTGAGTTATGCCAAACGGTGCGTGGACGACCGCAAAGTGCGAGAAATGATGCAGCAGTTCTAAAATGATTTGGAGCAACAAATAACTACTTTTGTGCACTTTGGAATCCATATTTTCTGCCAACCCTCTTCTCCTTTCAGAGAGCGTCTATACTGAATCTCTGTACGTTGTCCGCTCAGAGACGCAGCGATATTAGAATAATATGCGAAGAGGATTCGAAGATGTACTATCAGGCCGATCCGAATAAAGCACCGCAGTTGCAACGCGCAGAACCGCGCATTCGCAGGGAAGATATGATCCGGGAGCTGAGGCGCCAGGCTTCAGTATTAAGAGATGAAGGACAAACAGCCGCAGACTTCTTGCTGGCAGAGCAATACGAAACCACGGCAGATATGCTGAATTAGATACCGGAGTCCCGGTATGAACGACGACCATGCAAGTAATACGCGCTAAAAGATCAGCTGCTTATGCAGCTGATCTCCGTTTTGGCATGGGCTGCTTTACTTCTGTGCCGCAACCACTGATACCTCGACCAGCAATTCCTGACGTGCCATACGCGCTTCCACACATGCGCGAGCAGGGGCGTGACCTTCAGGAACCCATGCATCCCACACAGCATTCATTGCTGCAAAATCCTTCATGTCACGAATGTACAATGTTGCGGACAGGATGTGCTCACGGTCACTTCCCGCCTGTTCCAGCAGCGCATCGACTTTATCCAACATAGTCTGGGTTTGTTCTTCAATGCCCGCTGACGCATCCGCAGCAACCTGGCCGCAGAGATATACTGTGTTGTTGTGAATAACGATACGGCTCATACGCTGGCCGGTTTCCATACGTGTAATGCTCATCGGAAAACCTCTGGATTGAATTTAGTAGGCGGAATTTTTACGAATAATAGCGCGCTTCGGCAGAAATAAAGCTGCGTTTTGCTGCGCCTTTCCAACGGAATTTGTTGTCTTTTTATCATATGCAGAGCTATTTGCCAGATGGCATCCAAGCATATTTCAAATATGAAATCTAAACATGCTGCAGCAGCACATCAAACGAAAGTTGACTGGTGAATCATTTTTATCTGAATGATATTAGAGGCTCATGAATAGATCATCGATGTTCAAACTCAATCCCTGATGATCAATTGTTAAACCGTTCCATCTCGTACTCCAGCGAAAATACCCATGAACCCCCACAATAAATACAAGAGGAGTCACATTATGGATTTTCACGCACTGGCAGAAGCCACCAGCAACCCTTATCGTGCCAAATCTCAACGTAAAGGTGTTAGAGTAGAGAAGGTCATTCGTATTGTGCAGCATGGCAATCTGCCAGAGAGTATCACTCAGGCTGATAAAACCGATACTACTGCTCACCGCGTCTGACCTGCTGTTACGTCTTATAGAACCGGGCACCATCGTCCGGTCTGACAGAAGGAATCCGACGAATGCCGTACTCTCAGTCTCTGCTTGACGAACTCAACCTGCTAAGCCAGTTTTCTCTGGAATCAACCCAGAGTGGTATCAAAGTCCATAACACGGCAGCAACAGAGATGATCGAAGCTGCACAGCGCTTGCACAACAAGGGCCTGATTACTCAGGACGATGGTGGCTATCTGACCCCACTGGGACGTGATGCGCTGGAGCATAGTGAAGCCCTGCTATTGATTCTGACCACTGAAAGTCGTCAGCCAATCTGATTGTTTAAGCCACAATATAAAAGCCACTGATCACACAGTGGCTTATGAGATGGTTCCCCGCATTTCAAGACATATGTTTTGGAATGATCGAAAGGAGACCCATCTCCCATCTCCCATCTTCTCTCTACAATAAAAGCCTTTGTCATCGATTCAGGTCAACTCTGTATTCGTGTTCCCGATGGCGCTGATTCCGTCGCTTTCGCAAAAAATCTCCTACGATAAAGCCCCTGAATTCCTATTCATGCTGCAATGGTGCATTTTTGTATGCAGTGGCATCGTGAATTTTTCACTCATTGGCCTGATATAGTTGGGTGAATAACAGCCTCATTGAGGGATGTTTAGCTTCTACATTGAGGAGGGATAAACTTCTGGAATTGCCGTAACCCTGTCGCGTCCATTGCGACAAGGTGATCTCAGTGAAAGGGGGATGAGTGTGATAACGTCAGTGTGTACCAAACATATCCAGAGTTTCGTGCTCTGAATTGTGGGATGTTTCACCAATGATGCGGCTGTCACGGTAA
>JAGSHA010000326.1 GCA_023954795.1 Oceanospirillaceae bacterium
CCGTGGACGGAGATCGCACCGACAGGATCATCGATCTTCGCTTTATCCAGAGCCAGAATGCTGAAGACAACCAGCGTACCGCCGATCGCACCGAACAATGTTGCCTGCAGTGCCGTTGGCGTAGATGGTTCAGCCGTGATCGCAACCAGACCGGCCAGTGCGCCGTTCAGTGTCATGGTCAGATCCGCTTTACCGAACAGCAGGCGTGCTACGATCAGTGCCGCAACCACGCCACCCGCCGCTGCTGCGTTGGTGTTCATGAATACCACTGCGACAGAGTTTGAGTTCTCTACATCGGAGGTCGCCAGTACGGAACCACCATTGAAGCCGAACCAACCCAACCACAGTACGAATGTACCCAGTGTTGCCAGTGGCAGGTTGGCACCCGGAATTGCGTTAACCGCACCGTTTTTAGCGTATTTACCTTTACGCGCACCCAGTACCAGCACACCCGCCAGAGCTGCAGCAGCACCTGCCATGTGTACGATGCCGGAACCTGCGAAGTCAGAGAAGCCCAGATCGCCAAGGTTATACATGCCGAATACGTCGTTGCCGCCCCAGGTCCAGGAACCTTCCAGTGGGTAGATCACACCGGTCATGACAACAGCGAACGCCAGGAATGCCCACAGCTTCATACGTTCAGCTACAGCACCGGATACGATAGACATCGCCGTTGCAACGAATACCACCTGGAAGAAGAAGTCAGCTGATGGTGCGTAGGTTGCTGGCTCTTCAGCACCGGTGAAGCCGTCACCCGTGATGCCGCTCAGCAGGTATTCACCGCCGTACATGATTGCGTAACCGGACACCAAGTACATGGTGCAGGAGATTGCGTACAGAGCGATGTTTTTGGTCAGAATCTCAGTGGTGTTCTTAGCGCGAACCAGACCGGCTTCCAGCATGGCGAAACCTGCCGCCATCCACATGACCAGTGCACCACACACCAGAAAATAAAACGTATCCAGTGCATATTTAAGCTGGGTTACATCACCCGCTGTTGAATTCAGAAGTTCTTCCATTGGTAAGGTCTCCAGGAAATCTCAAATAGGGTTTAAAGGGCGTCGTTACCGGTTTCACCGGTACGGATTCGGATAGCCTGTTCCAGCGGCATAACAAAAATTTTGCCGTCGCCGATTTTGCCGGTTTGTGCAGCGGTGCTGATCGCTTCTACAACCCGATCAACCAGTTCATCGTTGACGGCTGCATCAACACGGACTTTTGGCAGAAAATCCACGACATACTCGGCGCCACGGTACAGTTCGGTGTGACCTTTCTGACGGCCAAAACCTTTAACTTCACTGACGGTGATACCGGTAATACCGATTTCAGATAGTGCTTCCCGGATGTCATCCAGTTTGAACGGCTTGATAACCGCAGATACCAGTTTCATTTGTGTTATCCCCCGATACTCTGTTGTTACTGTGAGTGCATGTCACAGCGCAAATGAATCAATTGGTTTGCTCTGTGTATAGCGAGGGTCGTGCCATGTTTTTAAAAATTGTTTTAAAACAGCTGGTTACTATGATTTGTGAGTGTGGGTGAATGATTAAGGCGCGGTTATGGCGCACGAGTTTGTAGTCTGGCAGTGCACAATTCGGGTGCGTGCACCATTTTGAGGCGCGCCCCAATAGTGCGCATGAACCTGCTATAGTCGGGGTCTGAAAAATGCATAATGTTGAGGCACAACATGATTAACCAGAAACTGATTGATGGTCTGAGTGACCAGTTTGCGCAGCTGATGTCTGGACAGGCGCAACTGCCCGGTGAAGAGATGATGAAAGAGCAGGTGAGTGCGATCCTGCAAGGTACCTTTAACCGTCTGGATCTGGTGACCCGTGATGAGTTTGATGCCCAGAAAGCCGTATTGATGCGTACTCGCGAAAAGGTTGAACAGCTTGAGAAAACGCTGGCAGAGCTGGAGCAGAAACTGACAGCGCGCGACGCCTGATCTATTTCTGATGAGCTGGTAGCGCGACAACGGAACCTGTCGCGGCCAGCTTGCTGTAATTCCCGATCCAAGGAAGGATGTTATGTCACTCGCAATCGTCCACACCCGTGCACAGGTGGGTGTTGAAGCCCCTGAAGTCACTGTTGAAGTCCACCTGTCCGGTGGTCTGCCCGCGCTTTCAATCGTTGGCCTGCCCGAGACGGCGGTGAAAGAAAGCAAAGAGCGTGTCCGTAGCGCGCTGATCAACTCCGGTTTTAAGTTCCCCCAACGCCGTATCACCATTAACCTTGCCCCTGCTGACCTGCCTAAAGAGGGTGGTCGGTACGATCTGGCGATTGCCATTGGTATTCTGGCGGCGAGCCAGCAGGTCCCGATGGAAGCGTTAGAGCAGCGGGAATTCCTGGGTGAGCTGGCATTGTCCGGGCAGCTGCGCCCGGTGCGCGGTGTACTGCCTGCGGCGATGTGTTGTGCGGAGAAAGGTCATAGCCTGATTCTGGCGCAGGATAACCGTGAAGAGGCCGGTATCGTTCGCAGTTTGGCCATCTATCCCATTGAGCACCTACTGCAGCTGGTCTCGCATTTGTTGGGCAGCGAGCCAGTGCCCCGATATTGTGCAGAAAACAGTCAGGCGTTGGCAGCACCGAAATACCCCGATCTGCAAGACGTTAAAGGTCAGAGCAAAGCGAAGCGGTTATTAGAGATTGCAGCGGCAGGACAACACAATCTGATTTTGGCAGGTCCGCCCGGCAGTGGGAAAAGCATGTTAGCGAACCGTTTACCCGGATTATTGCCCTTGATGCAGGAAGGCGAACGGTTAGATGTGGCGGCGGTGTATTCTGTATCCGGTATCAGCGGGGATGTTATCAGCGGACGGCGTCCCTTCAGAGCACCCCATCACACCGCGTCGGCGGTGGCGCTGGTGGGTGGAGGCAGCAGTCCACGTCCGGGCGAGATCTCGCTGGCTCATCAGGGTGTCCTGTTTTTAGATGAGTTACCCGAATTTAATCGCAAGGTATTGGAAGTGCTGCGCGAACCGATGGAGTCGGGCGAGATCCTTATCTCCCGCGCCGCGCGCCAGTGTAGCTTTCCGGCCCGCTTTCAGTTGATCGCAGCCATGAATCCGTGTCCTTGTGGTTACTACAACGACGGCACCGAACGGTGCCGTTGCAGCCCGGATATGGTGCGCCGTTATCAGGACAAAATATCGGGTCCCTTACTTGATCGCATCGATATGCAGCTTTGGGTGAGCGCCATCTCTAAGCAGGAGATGTTGGAACACACTGGGACCAATGAGGCCAGTGCTCAGGTACGGGAACGGGTGGTGGCTGCCCGTGAACGCCAGATCAAACGGCAGGGATGCTGTAACCAGCAGCTGGAAGGCCCGGAGTTGGAGCGGCAGTGTGCAATCAGTGAAGACGACAAGCTGTTACTGGTGAATGCGCTGGAGAAGATGCAGCTGTCGGCGCGGGCGTTCCATCGTATCTTAAGGGTCGCCAGAACTATCGCGGATCTGGCTGGATTAGAGCAGGTGGGAACGTCCCATCTGCTGGAGGCCCTTAGTTACCGTCGTGGGCTTACGCCTGCTCCAGCATCCGCACGAAGTCTTTAAACGGCACCGGCGGGCTGTACAGATAGCCTTGCACCTGATCGCAGCCGTGTTGGATCAGGAAATCGAGCTGCTCCGGGGTTTCGACCCCTTCAGCGACCACTTTCTTATCCAGACTGTGTGCCAGATTGATAATCGCGCGCACGATTTCAGCATCATTAGGGTTGTCTGCCACATTACGGATAAAGGAGCGGTCAATTTTCAGGGTGCTGATCGGGAGTTTCTGTAACAGGGCAAAAGATGAATAGCCGGTGCCGAAATCATCCAGAGCAAAATCGATGCTCAGATTAGACAGTTCCTGCAGGCAGTAACTGACGTGTTGTTCATCGCTGATCAGGGCGGACTCGGTCAGTTCAAACTCTAAAAATGCGCTGTTGATCTGATTCTGGCTGATAATGCGATGGATAGTCTGTGACAGGTTGCTGTCCTGAAATTGTCGGAATGAAAGATTCACTCCAATGCGACAACTGTCGTAGCCCTGCAGTTGTAACTCCTTGAGTTTCATCCCGGCCTGATGGATGGCCCAGTAGCCAATCGGGATGATCATGCCGTTGCGTTCGCAGAGACTGATAAATTCCGCCGGCATAATCAGGCCCCGCTTGGGATGCCGCCAGCGGATCAAGGTTTCTGCG
>JAGSHA010000449.1 GCA_023954795.1 Oceanospirillaceae bacterium
CAACGAACGGCCATGTTGAGCGCGGCTTTTGATGAGCGATAGGCGTAGGCTCCCATCCCATTGTGTGTGAGTGAGCCCATTTTACTGGTTGTGAAAGCCATGATCTTCCGGTCTGAAGCGGCCACGTTTTCGGTTAACGCTTCTGCAATCCGAATCGGAGAGATTGTGTTGATTGCAAACGTGCTAACCCAGTCCTTATCATCGATCTCACCCAGAGGTGTGTTCTTGTCGAGATAAACCCCAGCGTTATTCCAGAGAACATCGATCGGTATGCCCGTGAGTTGGGCCTTAAGTGAGGCAATGGATTCCGGATCGGTTACATTGAGGACCAGTGGTTCGGCACCTTTCGCCACGGCTGCACCTGGACTTCGTGTGGTTGCCAATACGCGCCAGCCATCTTTGATATACGATTCTGTCAGCGCAAGACCAATCCCTCGATTTGCGCCAGTAATGAGTATGGTAGGCATCCGTTTATCTTCCTATTTGTATGGCCATGGATATGGGTTCGACAGGTATGCACTTGAGCCGCAATCGTACACAGGAAGTGACACGCTCAGATGCCGAGGTGTCACCTTGCGTCTGTTTTAACTCACATCTTCGGGCTCGGTACGTTCAAATTTAACGTGTGCCAGACAGTGTAGGTTGTGAGCATCGTCGATGGTGATCTCTTCAAACGTCACGGTTGAACCGGATAGTAGCTGAGCCATGCGTGCGGTATCCAGTGAAATCATCGAACCAATTTTGGGATAACCACCGATGGTCTGGCGGTCATTGAGCAATACAATGGGTTGGCCGTCGGCCGGAATCTGGATGGCGCCGTGACAGATACCTTCTGACAGAATGCCATCAATAGAGGCTTTGACCTCTGGGCCGGATAAACGATAGCCCATACGGTCGGCACGGTCTGTCACTTGGTATTCGCTACTGAAAAACATCCGCTTATCGAAATCACTGAATGCATGCTGCTGATAACCCGTAATAACACGCAGGCTGATATTGTCCGTGTATTCAGGCCGGTGGTGTTCTGGCAGGCGAAAGGCCTGACCGGAGGCCACTTCGTTGCAGGGGAGATAGTCACCTTGCTGAAGCTTATTGCCATCACTCAGGCCTCCAATGCCTTCACGCGTGACGGTAGCGGCACTGCCGAAGCTATGTTCAATCTGGAAGCCGCCGCTCACTGCCAGATAGGCGCGCGCCCCCTGGCTGGCATAACCCAACTCAATACGGTCACCTTGCTTGATGCGGTGGGCGTGCCAGCGCTCGAATTCAATCCCGTTTATCTTAAGCGGCATCTCTGCACCGGTGAGTACCAGCAGCGTATTCACTTCCGCTTCCAATACCAAACCGCCGACACTCACTTCCAGAACGGTGCTGTTCAGAGGATTACCCAGTAAGCGGTTCGCCCATTTAAAGGCCAGCATATCCAAGGGGCCGCCACTTGTCAGACCGATACGATGGTGCCCGATACGACCGGCGTCCTGGAGTAACGTTAGCAGGCCAGGCTGTAAAACTTTAAAGCCGTTCATAGTTCACCTCCAAGGGTCAGGTACTGCGCGCGACTGATCGGTTCGAAGCGAATACGGTCACCCACCTGCACCGGCATGGTGGGCTTTTTATGGGGGTCAAACATGGGCGTCGGGCATAACCCGATCAGGTTCCACCCCCCCGGGGAAACCGCCGGGTACACAGCCGTTTGCTGATCCGCAATGGCCACGGATCCCTTGGGGACCTTTTGTCGAGGTGTCGAAAGGCGTGGTGCCGCGATACGTGGATCGACCTCACCGAGATAGGCAAACCCCGGTGCAAAACCGATGGCGTATACACGGTACTCCGTCTGACTGTGGATCTGGATCACCTCATCGATACTGAGGTTTGCGCGCTGTGCCAAACTATCCAGATCAGGACCCGACTCGGTGCTGTAGTAAGCGGGTAAAGTGATCAACGTGCCTTCTGCTTGCGGGGCACTTTCCAGTTGCATCAGTATGTTCTGCAGCATGGCGTGCATTTCCAGATGGTCGCAGGCCAACAGGTCGTAGATCACCAGCAGTGATGCATACGAGGGCACCATGTCGATCAGCTTGTCGGCCATCTCGGTTTCAAGAATCGTCGCCGCCCGTTGTACCTTGGCTGAGGTATGGGGATCTGTATCCTCACCAAAATAGATGATCAGGGCGTTTTCGCCGGCTATTTCTATACGCATTACTTGATCAACTCACGAATCTGCTGGATCGCATTGACGCCATCCATATTGTCGCCGTGGACACAGAGCGTATCGGCTTTTAACTGCAGGGTGTTACCACTGACGGTGGTGATCGTGCCGTGTTCTTTGAGTTGCTTTACCTGGGACAGCATTTTCTCGGTACTGTGTACGGCGCCTGCCTGACTGCGCGCCAGCAACTTGCCGTCGTCGGCGTAACAGCGGTCAGCAAACACCTCGAACCAGAGACGAATGCCGGCGTCTTTCGCTTCCTGTTCATGCTGCTCCGCCTCCGGGGTGCTCTGCAGCATCAGTATCAAAGGGCGGTGGTAGCTTGAAATGGCGGCCATAACGGTTTCACGCACAGCGGTATCAGCCATCATATCGTTGTACATTGCGCCATGGGGTTTAACGTATTTCAGCGTTAAACCGATCGTTGATGCCATGCCATCGATGGCTGCAATTTGATACAGCAGCATCGCCTTTAGCTCAGCGGCGCTGGATTTGAGACTGCGTCGACCAAACCCCGCCAGATCCGGATAGCCCGGATGGGCCCCGATGGTGACGTTATTCTGTTTGGCCATCGACAGGGTTCGTTGTATCACCAGCGGATCGCCTGCGTGGAAACCACAGGCGATGTTCGCCAGATCAATATGTGGCATCACCGCTTCGTCCA
>JAGSHA010000218.1 GCA_023954795.1 Oceanospirillaceae bacterium
GCTGAGGCGGGCATCAAAGTGGACGTGTCTTGTGAACAAGGCGTGTGTGGCACCTGTTTGTGTGACGTGCTGGAAGGTACGCCAGAGCATAACGATAAATTTCTGACCGAAGAGGAGCGTGAAGATAACGACCAGATCGTACTCTGCTGCTCCCGTGCGAAAACCTACAAACTGGTGCTGGATATCTGATATCGGGCAACAGGGCGTGAGCTCCGCAGGTGAGCGTCTCCAGCATGAGGCATCGCTGATCTGCTGAGCATCTGAGTACAGTCGACTGACCGGGTGAGGGCAGTGGTCTGTCTGTAAATAGTTGAAAAGTAAACTATTTGGTAAGCCCGGATCTATTGGCAGATCCATCTGAAGTTACACAGCTACATTCGCTAAAGTCCGCCTGAAACCGGGCTGCAGCATTCTTTGGTAAATAACAATAAATAGGCGTGGCTCAGGCCAATAAACGCCGCTATACCAGGAGAAAAGAAGCATGAGAAAGGTATTAAAAACAGTTGCTGCTGGAATCGTATTAACGGCAGGTATCAGCACGGCGTATGCGGAAACCAGGCTGACCTTGTCTTCATGGTTACCACCCACCCATCCGGTGGTTAAGAACATGATTGTGCCCTGGACTGAGCAGGTCAAAGACGCGACTGAGGGTCGCGTCACAGTCAACATTCTGGCGAAAGGTCTGGGACATCCAAAAGTTCATTATGACATCGCGCGTGATGGCCTGGCCGATATCACCTACAGCGTACACGGCTATACGCCGGGTCGTTTTGTGATGACTAAAGCGGTGGAATTGCCGTTTGGTGGCGACAGTGCAGAAGCGTTGTCGGTTGCTTACTGGCGTGTGCATCAGAAATACCTTTCAAAGGCGCGTGAGCACAAAGATACGCAACTGTTGAGTGTCTTCACTCACGGTCCGGGTTTGATCCACAACAGCCAAAAAACTGTGAATAACGTGGCAGACCTGTCAGGTATGAAGATGCGTGTGGGCGGCGGTGTTGTGAACGATGTTGCCAGCTCCCTGAAAGCGGTACCGCTACTGAAACCCGCTTCTAAAAGCTACGAGCTGCTGTCTCACGGTGTGGCCGACGGTACCTTGCTGCCGATGGAATCTGTGATGGGCTTCAAGATTCAGGATCTGGTGAAACATACCACGGTTGTGCCCGGTGGTTTGTACAACATCAGTTTCTTTCTGGTGATGAACCGCGACCGTTTCCGCGACATTTCAAAAGAAGATCAGGACGCCATCATGCGTGTCTCCGGTGAAGCCTTTGCCAAGATGGCCGGTCGTGCCTGGGATGAGGCTGATAAAGCAGCATTGAGCGCATTGAAGGCCAATGGCAATGAAGTGATCGTGGCCAATGATGCGTTTATCGATTCGATTAAGCAGCGCACCGCCACACTGGAAGGCGAGTGGATCAAGGAAGCGAAGAAACGTGGCGTTGACGGTGCGGCAGCACTGAATGAACTGCGCCAGATCACCGCCAGCTATAACCAGTAACCGAGACCCGGATATGAGTTTCATTGCATCTTTGTTCAAACCGAAGATGTGGGTCAGCTCGCTCGAATTTTTATTCGAGCGGGTGCTCGCCTACACCGCCGCATGCGTCATGTTTGTGATGATGGCTGTCACGCTGGTGGATGTGGTGGGGCGGGATCTGTTTTCGGCGCCGCTTCCGGGTGGCTTCGAGATCACAGAGCTGTTACTCGCATCATTGATCTTTCTGGGTCTGCCCATGGTCACGGCTGAAAGTGCCCATGTGGATGTAGACCTGCTGGATTCAACCGTTCCGGCATTCCTTAAACCGTTGCAAAACATCCTGATCGGTGTGGTCAACATTGCCGCCTTTGGCATGTTGTCGTGGATGTTATGGAAGTTTGCGATCCGCACGTACGAATACGAAGACACCACTGCCGTCTTGCAGATTCCGTACGCAGGGTTGGTGTTTCTGATGGCGATCTGCTGTTCGTTATCAACGTTGGCGCTGGTCGTGATGTTGCTATTCAAGCGCGGCCAAAAGTTGTTTAGCAGCCACGGTGATGGCGCGCAGGGCAAGGTGGAGTAAGGCATGGAAATCAGTCTGATCGGCTTTGCCGTATTAATGATCTTTATTTTTGCTCGTGTGCCGCTGGGTGTGGCAATGGGTGTGGTTGGCGTGTGTGGTTTTGCCTACGTGCAGGTTGAAGAGTTTGGCAACCCGCGTGGCTGGGACGCAGCGTTCAATATGATCTCGCAAGTCGCGTTTGAAACGGGCTTGTCCTACAGCCTGTCAGTGGTGCCGCTGTTTATCCTGATGGGTAATTTCATCACTGAGGCCGGGTTATCCAGTCAGCTATACCGTGCGTCGAATGCCTTTCTGGGGCATTTCAAAGGGGGTTTAGCACTGGCCACTGTCGTGTCTTGCGGTGCTTTTTCCGCCGTGTGTGGCAGCTCAATGGCAACCGCCGCAACGATGTCGAAAGTGGCGATGCCATCAATGCGTAAATACAACTACTCAGATGGTCTGGCCAGTGGCTCGATTGCTGCCGGGGGTACGTTGGGGATCCTGATTCCGCCAAGTGTGATTCTGGTGATCTACGGCATCATGACCGAAACGGATATCGGCAAGCTGTTTATCGCGGGTCTGTTACCCGGCTTTATCGGCATCGTGCTCTATATGGCTGCGGTGTCTGTCACCGTGCACCTGAAACCGAAAGCGGGTCCGGCAGGTGTGAAATCCACATGGGCTGAACGGCTTGAGGCGGTGAAACATGTATGGGCGATCTGTGGCCTGTTTATCGTCGTGATGGGCGGTATCTACAGCGGCATATTTACTCCCACCGAAGCCGCCGGAATTGGCGCGTCAGGAGCATTTTTTATTGCACTGTTGCGCCGTAGCCTCACGTTTAAACGCCTGACCGAAACTTTGGTCAGCTCGGTACGTACCACCGCCATGCTGTTCTTCCTGGTGATCGGTGCCGTGCTGTTCTCTAACTTTATCAACCTGGCCGGTTTGCCTGATGCACTGCGGGACATGGTGTTGGGTATGGATTTGAGTCCGGTGTTGGTGATCTTAGCGATTGTGGGGATCTATGTGCTGCTGGGCTGTGTGCTGGAAAGCATGTCGATGATTCTGCTGACGGTGCCGGTGTTCTATCCACTGGTGCAGGCGATGGGCTTTGACCTGATCTGGTTTGGCATTTTGGTGGTGGTTGTCACTGAAATCAGCCTGATCACACCACCGGTGGGTCTCAACGTATTTGTCCTGAAAACCGTGTTACCGGATGTGAAGTTGTCGACGATCTTCCGTGGGGTGACCCCGTTCTGGATCGCAGACATCGTGCGTCTGGTACTAATTGCGACGGTACCTGCAATCTCTCTGGCTCTGCCAAATATGGTGGGGTGATTAACGCAGGATTCGCCCCTGACGATTCGGGTCGCGGGGGCGCTTTTTAGAACTTTTTACACAGCAACATAAGGAAGGGCTGAATCGATGATCCCGGAAATTAACACCATTTTGTACGCCTCCGATCTGGGAGAGAGTGCACGCCCGGCTTTTGTGCTGGCCGCCAAAGAAGCCTTTAAGCACAACGCGCAGATCACCTTTTTGAATGTGGTGGAGCCTGCCAGTGATGCGACGGAAGCTTTGCTCGACGGGTACATGAGTCATGGCTCGGTGCAGGAGATGCGTCAGGGTGGGATGAGCAAGCTGAAAGCGTTGATGGAAAGCCGGATCGAGCAGTTTTATGACGAAGAGTTGCAGAACCGTTTGCCCCTGCAACACCGTCCATTGGCACGGATCGAAGAAGGCCCGGCAGCGGAAACCATTATTCAGGTGGCTGATGAGCTGAATGTCGACCTGATTGTGATGGGCACGCGCACCCGCACTCACTCAGCGTTAGGCCGTTTCTTCGTGGGTTCTACGGCACAGAGTGTCTTGCAGCTGTGTGATCGTCCGATGCTGATTGTGCCACTGAAAGCGTAACCAGCATGACGGCAACGGATCACCGAATACGGGTGAAAAATCGCGATGCTGAGTTCCACTGTCCAGCGGACAAAACCTTACTAGTGGGCATGGAACAGCAGCTGACGAAGGCGCTTGATGTGGGCTGTCGCGGCGGCGGTTGTGGAGTGTGCAAGGTCCGCGTCCTGAGCTGTGAGTATGAGCGGAAGCGGATGAGCCGCGCTCATGTCTCAGAACAGGAAGAACAAGACGGTTTTGCGTTGGCATGCCGGATTTTTCCCCGCAGTGATCTCTGTATTGAGGCGATCCTGACGGGGGAAATATCAGGCTGCGACAGCGAAACCCATAAGAAAAACGAGTGCTGATCAATCCTGACAATAAGAAATTTAAGAGGATAAGAAGATGAGAAAAGGCGTCATTCGTCCCGGTCATGTCCAGATTCGAGTGCTGGATATTGCAGAAGCACTGGCCCATTACCGTGACTTGCTGGGTCTGATCGAAGTAGAAACGGACTCTCAGGGCCGGGTCTATCTGAAGGGCTGGACCGAAGTGGATAAGTTCTCGGTGGTGCTGCGTGAAGCAGATGCACCGGGTATGGATTTCATGGGTTACAAAGTGCTGAACAGTGATGTGTTGGGCCAGCTGGAAGAAGACCTTAAAACCTACGGTTGTGATGTGGAAGAGATCCCTGCGGGTGAGTTGAACGGCTGTGGCCGTCGTATCCGTTTCGCAGCGCCAACGGGGCATCAGTTCGAACTCTATGCAGAGAAGGAACAGACCGGTAAGTGGGGTCTGGCGAAGGTGAATCCAGAAGCCTGGCCGCGTGATCTGAAAGGGATGAAAGCGACCCGTTTTGACCACTGTTTGCTGTACGGACCGAACGTTGAAGCAACCTATGAGTTGTTCCGCGATGTCCTGGGTTTTGATCTGGCAGAGCAGGTGATCGATCCGGAAGGCAATCGTGCAGCAGCATTCCTGACCGCCAGTATGAAAGCGCATGATGTGGCATTCATTGAGTGTCCGGATCCGGGCAAATTCCATCATGCCTCTTTCTTCCTGGAAACCTGGGAAGACGTGCTGCGCGCGGCTGACCTGATCTCCATGACCGATACGTCTATCGACATCGGTCCAACCCGTCACGGATTGACCCACGGTAAAACCATCTATTTCTTCGACCCATCCGGTAACCGCAACGAAGTGTTCTGTGGTGGTGATTATCACTATCCGGATCACGAACCGGTGACCTGGAAAGCCGAAGACTTAGGTAAAGCGATCTTCTATCACGATCGTGTACTGAACGAACGCTTCCTGACCGTACTGACTTAAGCAGGCGGTGTGCCCGGCAGAACCAGTCGGGCATTTGAAACCCACGGAATTAGCCATCTTCCCGAGACACAACATGAAAGAATTTAAGAATTTTATTAACGGTGAATTCGTTACCACTGAAAGCGGTAAAACTTTCGAAAACCGCAACCCTGTGGATAACAGCCTGATTGGAATGGTGCATGAAGCCGGTCAGCCGGAAGTGGCGGCGGCCGTGGCAGCAGCAAAAGCAGCAATGAAAGGACCTTGGGGCAAGATGACCCAAGCTGAGCGTATCAAACTGCTGGATAAAGTTGCTAACCGAATCAACGAACGCTTCGACGAATTCCTTGATGCCGAGTGTAAAGACACCGGCAAGCCGCACAAGATTGCCTCACACATCGATATTCCTCGTGGTGCGGCGAACTTCAAAGCCTTTTCTGAAACATTGGCGAACCACCCAACGGAAGCCTTCAAGCTGGATACCCCTGACGGCAAAGGTGCACTGAACTACGGTCATCGCACGCCTAAAGGTGTGATCGCGGTGATCAGCCCATGGAACCTGCCCCTCCTGTTGATGAC
>JAGSHA010000187.1 GCA_023954795.1 Oceanospirillaceae bacterium
CCGCCCGCAACGTGCGCTCAACATCCGTTTCCTCAAAGCGATACCCGTAACTGGGCACGCGATGAGACAGAGGACAGCAACTGATCTTCATACCCTGCTCATCCCATACCTGCTGCCGGCTTTCCACCATCACGAAACGCAGTTCATATTCCAGACTGAGCTCTGCAAATTGCATCATTGCCTGCAGAAACGGCTGCAGTGCAGCAGGACCAATCAACGTCAGTGGTTCTGTTCTCCCGGACAACTGAGCGGATGCCAGCAAGCCCGGCAAGCCGTAGCAGTGATCACCGTGCATATGCGTGATCAGAATCGCCCGCAGCTTCATCAAAGACAACGGAGCCCGCAGCAAACGGTGCTGTGTCCCTTCGCCACAATCAATCAGATACCAGTCACGCTTACCCTCAGGATTGAGCGCAATCGCACTCACATTTCGACTCCGTGTCGGCGTACCCGAAGAGGTCCCTAAAAATGTGATCTGCATGTTATCGATTACCTTCTATTCTGACGGAGCCAACACCGGATCCATACAATACTGCTTGGGAGGCTTCCCTAACGCTTTACGGAACATCGCCACAAACGCACTGGGGCTGCGATAGCCCAGAATCAGTGCAACTTCCGTCACCCCTTTGCCTTCTGCCAATAGCTTTACAGCCTCTTGTAAACGTAGCTGCTGACGCCACTGACCAAAGCTCATACCGGTTTCACGCAAAAACAACCGCCCTAAGGTACGGCCGCTGGCCCCCACATCCGCCGCCCAATCTTCCTGACCACGATTATCAGCGGGATCGTCCCTGAGCTTTTCCATGACCCGTATGACCCTGCGATCGTTCGCAGAAGGCAGATAGAGTGGCGAAGGCTCCAGCGCCTGCAACTCATCACCAATCACGGCCATCAGGTGGGCCGCCGGACTATCGGGCAGATACTCACGTCCATGACTGACCGCACGGATAATCAACTCTCGCAGGAAGGGCGACACCTCTAATACACTGCATTGTGTGGGGAGCGCCTGAAACTGCCGCTGATCAATATACAGATGGCGCACCTCCGCCGGAGACACGGCACAGACCTGATGTTCCAAACCACCAGGCACCCAAACCGCTTGTGTCTGAGGAATGACCCAAGTGCCGTCTGGTGTATTCACCCGTATTGCACCCACCGACGCATACACCAACTGAGCCCGTGGATGGGTGTGTGGAATCACGTCCTCATCGTCTCGCATCACGCCACTCATACCCAGAATCGGTCTCAGTGGATCATCAATAGAGCCAATCCCACTGGGTGGCCTTCTTGTCCGTTTCAAAACATTACCTGTCTATTTATCGCATGTTTACCTATACATTAAGGCTCAGAATAACCACCTTAGCAATCCATACGATCCTCACCGGACTGAAAGCGACCCTATGCAAAAGCTCATTACTGCCCTACTTACACTGCTTTGCGGCGCACTGATTATCATTCTGCAACCGGCAGGACTCACCAGTGAACAAGCCTGGGGGGCCGCCTTGGTGCTGTTTGCAATCCTGTTTTGGGCTTCAGCTGTGCTGCCTGACCACCTCACTGCCCTGATTTTCATGCTGGCAACGATCCTATTTGCGGTCGCGCCGCCCGAAGTTGTGTTCGCGGGTTTCAGCTCTGCGGCCATGTGGCTTATCTTTTCTGGTCTCGTATTCGGTATGGCGATCAACACCACAGGGCTGGGAGGCAGGATCGCCCAGACATTAAGTCAGCGCGTGAACGGTAGTTACACCCGCCTGATATTTGGCATTGTCACAGCATCCGTACTGTTAGGTTTTGTGATGCCCTCATCATTGGGCCGCGCAGTGTTACTGGTGCCAATTGCCATCGCCATTGCAGACAGCTGTGGCTTTGCACCCGGTAGCAAAGGCCGTACAGGGACAGCGCTGGCGGTGGCGTTTGGGTGTCATGTGCCAACGTTCGCCGTATTACCCGCGAATGTTCCCAATATGGTCTTTATTGGTGCCGCCGAAACGATCCATGGCATCAGCCCCGGTTATGCTGAGTATCTGTTACTGCACTTCCCGGTACTCGGTCTGCTAAAAGGCCTGCTAATTATCGGGTTGATCCTGCTGCTGTTTCCGGACAAACCTCAACTACATACCGCGCCTCAAAGCAGCAACAACGACAACCATGGCCAGCGCAAATTAATTCTGGTGCTAGGCACAGCATTGGCCTTCTGGTTTACCGATTCACTGCACCACATCTCACCCGCCTGGATTGGCATGACCGCCGCTCTATTCCTGCTGATGCCCAAAGTCGGATTGGTTGATAACAAAACCTTCAATGAAAAGATGAACTTCAATCTGATGGCCTTTCTCGCCGGGATTCTCGCGTTAGGCGCGGTCATCAATACCACCGGACTCGGCAACGTATTGGCCAATACACTGAACAGCTGGATTCCGTTGAACCCGGACAATCCTGCACTGAACTATGCATCACTGTCCGGCACTGCCATTATGACGGCGCTGGTAGCAACATTGCCGGGCGTCCCTGCGGTACTCACCCCCTTTGCCGACCAGATGGCCAGCAACGCAGGGATGACCATCGAAGCGGTGCTGATGACACAAGTACTGGGATTCTCTACGATTCTCATGCCTTACCAGTCAGCCCCCTTAATTGTTGCCATGCAGCTGTCGAAAGAGCCGCTCCGCCATGCTATCCGCTTCTGCCTGATATCTGCCACACTGACGATTCTGATATTGCTGCCGCTGGACTATCTATGGTGGCAGTGGCTAGGCTGGATCTGATCGTTCGTTTCCTTCAATAGAGCATCGTATAACCCAAGCGTGCAGCTCGATTGGAAAAGGCGTACACTCGGCGCCTTTTTCGTCTAATACTGAGTTTCTGATGCCACACAACGCCGCTCCGCAGACGCCCGAAAAAACTGCTCAACAGGGTTTGACCTATGCCCTGTTCGCATACGGCATCTGGGGATTGTTCCCGCTGTTCTTCAAACAAGTGTCGGACTTACCGCCGCTTGAAGTGCTGGCACATCGGGTAATCTGGGCCAGCCTGTTTACCGCGTTGATATTGACGCTGACGCGCGGCTGGAAAAACAGTATTCCCCACCTTAAAAACCCCCGAATCTGGTTCACGTTAGGATTGTCAGCGATACTGATCGCCGTGAACTGGGGTGTGTTTATCTATGCGGTCAGTGACGGACAGGTTCTGGCCTCTAGCCTCGGATATTTCCTGACACCCATTGTTAACGTCCTGCTGGGTACACTTGTTCTGGGCGAAAGGCAGGATAAATTTCGTAAAATTGCTCTGATACTTGCAGGCACGGGCGTACTTTGGCAGATCGTTGCGCTGGGAGAGTTACCATGGATCTCGCTGGTGCTTGCCTGCTCGTTTGGTATCTATGGACTGATCCGCAAACAGGCTCCGGTTGATACACTGTCCGGCCTATTAATTGAGACGCTGGTCCTGTCTCCAGTGGCGCTGATCTACTGGTTTTGGCTAGTGAACACTGGACAAGATCATTTCTTATCCAGCAGCGGCGATGCCGGTCGAATGATCGCCATGGGCGTACTGACATCGCTCCCTCTGCTTGCCTTTGCCGCAGCCGCTAAGCGATTAAGCCTGACGGTGGTGGGTTTCCTGACCTACCTGGCGCCAACGGGTCATTTTCTGCTGGCGGTTTTCCTCTACAAAGAACCCTTTGGTATCCACCAGCTGATCAGCTTTGCTTTTATTTGGTGCGCATTGGTTGTCTTTAGCGGCGGCGCACTCTTCGCAAAAAAACCTGGCTGAGTATAAGTCAGGTCCCTTTCTTACTACTTTAGAACAAAATCCAAAGAAACCCACCCCTTCAATATTGCACCTGCACAATTCTGTACTATAAACAGAAAGCGCCACAACAGATTATCTGTTCTTAGCGGCTACTTGTGACCATTTTTAGTGCATTAATACAATTTTAGCTACAAACCGTAACAAAAACGAAATAGCTGCACCGCAATATAAGAAATACTTGAACGAGCGTCTAACTAACATTCTGCGCGAAAATAATAACGACATTGCGCTCCCTACTTATCTATCAGGAAGGACTCGTGTTATGTCTTCGTCTTATCAGAACCAAGGACGTGAAAGGAGTTATCCGGACAACGTTCGCCTCATCTCTACAACCGACCTTAATGGTCAGATCACCTACGCCAACAAAGAGTTTTGTGACGTGGCGGGGTACACGGAAGAAGAGCTAATCGGTCAGCATCATAATATTGTCCGGCATCCAGAAATGCCTAAGGCGGCCTTCAATGACCTGTGGGCCCATCTAAAAAATGACAAAGCCTGGATGGGCATGGTGAAAAACCGCTGCAAAGACGGTGATTATTACTGGGTACAGGCCTATGTGATGCCATTATTCGATGAGCAAGGTCGGAAAACCGGATATCAGTCCGTACGGACCCGTCCAACCCGAAATCAGGTGGAACGTGCTGAACAGATATATGGCCGACTGCAATCAGGGCGTATCAAAGCCCCGGGGAATACCACCAATCTCGCCCAACGCTTCATCTTAGGGGCCACCGGGCTCACCCTTCTCATGTTGTCACTTACCCTTATTCCGGCAGCCGACACGATCCGGATACCGGGCCTCGCTCTGGCAGTATTGATGATCATTGGCTTCTCATATCATCAGTATCGGGCGCTGGTGCTGCTTAGCCAACATACCAGTGAAGTGTATGAAAACCCTCTCGCACAGATGGTAATGTCCGACCGCATGGATGATATTGGCAGCGCTCAACTCGCCCTTCAGATGATGCGCGCTCGCTTACGCACCCTGACCGGACGGGTGGAAGACAGCATCGAGATTTTGAGTCGAGTTCTCAACCAAACCGACGGTGCGCTGAAGCAAACCACCAGCGGCATTCAGCAGCAAAATTCTGAAAGCGATATGCTCGCATCTGCGGCGACTCAGATGTCTGCAACAGCGACACAAGTTGCCGCGAGTACATCCCATACCTCAGATGCCTCGCAACGTGCCTCATTGGATGCCCAGGATGGTAAAGAGCAGGTTAGTGAAATGATCAACGCTGTTCAAAATCTTGTGGACGAAGTGCACATCGCATCAGATTCATCAGAGCATCTGCGTGAGCAAACTGCAGCCATCGGCGACATCGTCACGATGATCAGCGATATTGCCGAGCAAACCAACTTGCTGGCCCTGAATGCCGCTATCGAAGCTGCGCGTGCAGGTGATCAGGGACGCGGATTTGCGGTCGTGGCCGACGAAGTCCGCACGCTGGCACAGCGCACCCAAAAAGCGACACACGACATTCGCAAGACGATTGAAACTATTCAGACTCACGTCAACTCAACTGCCACAACGATGGAGCGGAGCCGCGATAAGGCAGAAACGGGTATTTCTCAGGCGGTACAAGCCAGCAAGGCGTTTGATCAGGTTGTTGTATCGATGACACGAATCTCCGATCACTCATTGCAGATCGCCAGTGCAGCAGAACAGCAAAGCACCGTGTCGGAAGAGATCAATAAGAACATCACCTCCATCCGAGAGATCGCCCAAAGTAATATGTCGGCGGCCGATGAAACCACACAAGCGTCCATGGAGCTGCAGTTGCTGGTCAAAGACCTTAAATCGTCCGTTCAGGCATTTTCAACCTGAAACAACACCAGTGGAAAATCTGAAGCATGTATGAGCAGGCCATAACAGATAACTCTCTACTTTCAGCGACGATTGCGCTCGCGATGCTGAGTCTGTTGCTGTTGTGCCTGTTCTACGAGGCACGGATCTATCGGGTGGAGCTACGCTTCGCCGTACACACAGCGCCCCGGTTTTCTACCGATGTACCGCAGATTGTTATACACAAGAACAGCATGCTCTCGGCCAACGACGCGGCCTGTCAGTTACTGAATATCACCACCATTGATTACCCCGTGGTGTTAGACTCCCTCTTCACTCATACCTGTATAGAAACACTCCATCACTGCATTCGTCGTCATCAGGACTTTACCCTAGCGGTATATACCCACGATCAACGACTCATCCATTTACAGGCCAATGTGTTTGGTAAAACGACCTCAGCACGCTTTCATATCAGCTTGCTGGATACGGATACGAGCCAAAACAACCCGTTTTTCCGACGGTTACACAACAATCTGGAGACGCTGTCCAGCCCCGCAATTATCTCCGATACCAATCAGAACATACTGGCAACGAACAGTAAGTTTCGCCAACTCAGTGGCTTTGATACTGACGATCTATATCACCGTCCTGTCAGCCAATTGCGTCCTGGCATTTTTGCGGAAAGCTATTATCACGACCTATGGGCACAGGTCTGTGCTGCCGGACATTGGGCTGGCCAGTTATGGTTGCGCTTCAATGACGGGCAAAGCCATCTGCAACAAATCACCATCAGTTCAGTACTGAATGAACATGGCCAGACAACGCATTACCTGATCGTGGCTTCTCCAGCACACATCGTGTCCCCGCCCATCACCGGTGCAAAAAAGATAGCGCCTGATACGA
>JAGSHA010000050.1 GCA_023954795.1 Oceanospirillaceae bacterium
CCCTCTTTACCCAACGTCATCTCTTCTGCAATACGCCCGCCGTACAGAGAGCAAATATTTGAGATGATCGTCTGACGGCTATGACTGTAGCGATCTTCTTCAGGCAAGAACATGGTCACACCCAGCGCACGACCACGCGGGATGATCGACACTTTATAAACAGGATCATGCTGCGGCATCAAGCGACCAACAATGGCATGGCCCGATTCATGATATGCGGTATTCAGGCGCTCTTCGTAAGACATCACCATGGACTTACGTTCGGTACCCATCATGATTTTGTCTTTAGCTTTCTCGAACTGCTCCATACCCACGGTACGCCTACTACTACGTGCTGCAAACAACGCAGCCTCATTGACCAGGTTCGCCAGATCCGCACCGGAGAAACCAGGCGTACCACGCGCAATCAACTCAGGCTTTACATCATCGCCCAGCGGTACTTTGCGCATATGCACTTTCAGAATTTTTTCACGACCACGAATATCCGGCAGTCCGACATGCACCTGGCGGTCAAAACGTCCCGGACGCAACAACGCCGGGTCCAGTACATCTGGACGGTTAGTCGCGGCGATAACGATGATACCTTCGGTACCCTCAAAGCCATCCATCTCTACCAACAACTGGTTAAGCGTCTGCTCACGCTCATCGTTACCGCCACCCATACCAACGCCACGGTGACGACCAACTGCATCGATCTCATCAATAAAGATGATACAAGGCGCGTTTTTCTTGGCCTGCTCAAACATGTCACGAACACGGGAGGCGCCGACACCGACAAACATCTCTACGAAATCGGAGCCAGAGATACTGAAGAAAGGTACCTTTGCTTCACCAGCAATCGCTTTTGCCAACAGGGTTTTACCCGTACCCGGGTTACCTGACATCAGGACACCCCGAGGAATATGGCCACCCAGACGCTGGAACTTGCCTGGATCACGCAGGTAATCAACCAGCTCCTTAACTTCCTCTTTGGCCTCTTCTACACCGGCCACATCGTCAAAAGTTGTCTTAATCTGATCTTCGCCCAGCATACGCGCTTTGGATTTACCAAAGGACATCGGGCCGCCTTTACCGCCGCCACCGCCTTGCATTTGACGCATGAAGAACATGAAGACAGCAATAATCACCAGAATCGGGAAAGACGCAACCAGCAACTGAGACCAGATACTCTGCTGTTCAGGCTGCTTACCCTCAATGACAACATTGTTACGCAGCAGGTCATCAACCAGCTTAGGGTCTTCCAGTGCAGGTCGTACGGTCTCAAAACGTTCACCACCGGAGCGCTCGCCCACAATGGTATAACCGTCGATCACCACTTTAGAAACACGACCATCCTGCACTTCAGTAACGAAGTCAGAGTAGCTGAGACGATTCGGTTCAGCTGCATCGTTGAAATTATTAAAAACCGTTAACAGGACCGCCGCTATTACCAGCCACAGCACCAGATTTTTTGCCATATCGTTCAATGGATTATCCTCAGCTTATCAACGATGCATCACGCATCTGAAGAATGCGCCACACACTATAACACTTGTGGCAGGTCGCTTCTCAACCTTTAAAGCCCTTACCAAACAGATACACCTCGCGCGAACGGGCGCGTGAGGCATCAGGCTTACGTGTGATTACTTTATTGAAGCTTTGACGCATGTCCTGCATATATTCGTCAAAACCTTCACCCTGGAACACCTTGGCAACAAAATTGCCGCCCGGCTTAAGTACTTCGCGGGCCATATCGAGAGCCAGCTCAACCAAATACATCGCTGCAGGCTGGTCGACGCTGTTCATACCACTCATATTGGGGGCCATATCTGAAATTACAAGGTCTGCCGGCTCATCTCCCAACGCTTTCAGGATGCGATGCAGTACCTCTTCTTCAGTAAAGTCACCTTGTACAAACTCAACACCTGCCATTGAGTCCATTGGCAAAATATCAGATGCAACCACCCGACCATGATCCCCGACCAGCTGAGCCGCCACCTGCGACCAACCACCCGGAGCCGCCCCCAGGTCAACCACAGTCATACCTGGACGAAACAGTTTATCTTTTTCGTTCAGCTCAAGCAGCTTGAAGCTGGCACGGGAGCGGTACCCCTGCTCCTTGGACTGTTTGACGTAATGATCGTCAAAATGTTCCTGCATCCAACGCCCACTACTCTTAGATTTTGCCACGAATTACCGACTCCTGCGTCGTTGACACCTCAGGCTATGCGCTACTCTTGAACACATATCTCAGGTAGTATTGTAGAAATTATTGAAGGTTTCGGATCACCGACAACCAAAAAATTTTGAGGCACGTATTTTAGTATGAGCTTGACGTCCGAGCAAAAGAAGCATTATCGCACCATTGGTCACAACCTTAATCCGCTGGTCATGGTTGCAGGCAAAGGCCTGACCGAGAACATCCAGCTGGAAGTGGACCGTGCTTTGGAAGATCACGAGCTGATCAAGGTTAAATTCGCTGTCGGCGATCGGGAAGTAAAAAAGCAGCTGATTAAAGAACTGGCAGAGATCGTTGAAGCGACCATTGTTCAGGAAATCGGCAACATTGCTTTGCTTTACCGAAAGTCCGAGAATCCGGACCCGCGCCTGTCAAATCTACTGCGCTAAGCTCAGCTCCTCCCAATACGAAAAAGGGCACCCGAAGGTGCCCTTTTTTATAGGTCGCGCCGCATCAGATATGCAGTACTTCGTCGATCTCATATTCGATAAGACCGTTTGGCGTATTAACCGCCACGATATCACCTTCCTCTTTACCGATTAGCGCACGCGCAATCGGAGAGTTTACTGAGAGCTTACGGTTTTTAATATCCGCCTCATCATCACCCACAATCTGATAACGCTGCTCTTTATCGTTATCAATGTTGATGATTGATACCGTCGTACCGAAGATAACCTTACCGCTGTGCGGGATTGCCGTCACATCGATCACCTGACAGTTGGACAGTTTGCCTTCCAGCTCCTGAATGCGACCCTCAATAAAACCCTGCTGTTCACGTGCAGCGTGATACTCAGCGTTTTCCTTCAGATCTCCGTGTTCACGCGCGTCAGCAATATCTGCAATCACGCGTGGACGCTCAACGGTTTTCAGCTGTTCCAGCTCTTGTCGCAGCGCTTTTTCGCCGCCAACAGTCATAGGTACTCGGTTATTCATACATTCTCACCTGCATGGATGTCCTGCAGACGGCGAACAGTCTTCTCTTCACCATACTGCAGCGCACGGGTAGTCGCTTCAGCACCTGCCAGCGTAGTGCTATAAGGTACTTTGTGCTGCAGAGCCGAACGACGAATCTCAGAAGAATCCGCAATCGCTTTACGACCTTCGGTCGTATTAACCACGTAAGCAACTTCATCATTCTTCAGCATATCAACGATGTTAGGACGACCTTCCATCACTTTGTTAACACGCTCAACCTGCAGACCGTTCTCTTCCAGCAGAGAAGCCGTACCACGGGTTGCAACCAGCTCGAAGCCCAGTTCTACAAGATCAGACGCTACCGCAACTACACCCTGCTTATCAACTTCGCGAACAGAGATGAAGGCTTTACCTTTCTGCGGCATCTTCTCGCCAGCACCCACTTGTGCTTTCATGAAGGCTTCGCCAAAGGTCTCACCGGTACCCATAACTTCACCAGTAGACTTCATTTCTGGTGACAAGATAGGGTCAACACCCTGGAACTTGTTGAACGGGAAAACGGCTTCTTTGACGTTAAAGTGCTCAGGCACAATCTCTTCGGTAAAGCCCAGTTCTTTCAGGCTCTTACCTGTCATGACCTGTGCACCGATTTTCGCCAGCGAGACACCGATACACTTGGACACGAACGGCACAGTACGAGACGCACGAGGGTTAACCTCGATCACGTAGATTTCGCCATCCTGATACGCCAACTGCGTATTCATCAAGCCAATAACGCCGAGTTCCAGCGCCATTTTCTTAACCTGATCACGCATTTCATCAAGCACATCAGCCGCAAGGCTATACGGCGGCAGGGAACACGCAGAGTCACCCGAGTGAACACCCGCCTGCTCGATATGCTGCATGATCGCACCAATCACAACAGTCTCGCCATCACATACCGCATCGATATCAACTTCAACCGCTGCATTCAGGAAGTGATCAAGCAGAACCGGCGCGTCATTGGAAACCTGTACCGCAGTATTCATGTAGCGGCGCAGCTCTTCCTCTTTGTATACGATCTCCATTGCACGACCACCCAATACATAGGACGGACGAACAACCAGCGGATAACCCAGCTTACCCGCTTCGATAACCGCTTCTTCCAGAGAGCGAACCGTTGCGTTTTCAGGCTGCTTCAGACCCAAACGTTTCAGCATCTGCTGGAACTGTTCGCGATCTTCCGCACGATCAATCGCTTCCGGAGAAGTACCAATGATTGGCACACCTGCCGCTTCCAGCGCAACCGCCAGCTTCAGTGGTGTCTGACCACCGTACTGCACAATCACACCTTTCGGCTTCTCAACGTTAACAATTTCCAGTACGTCTTCCAGCGTGATCGGCTCAAAGTACAGACGATCAGACGTATCGTAGTCGGTAGAAACCGTCTCAGGGTTACAGTTAACCATGATAGTTTCAAAGCCATCAGCACGCGCTGCCAGAGCTGCATGTACGCAGCAATAGTCAAACTCGATACCTTGCCCGATACGGTTAGGCCCACCGCCGATCACCATGATTTTCTCACGGTCAGACGGATTCGCTTCACACTCTTCTTCATACGAGGAGTACATGTAAGCCGTATCAGTCGAGAACTCAGCCGCACAAGTATCAACACGCTTGAACACCGGACGAATATCCATCCCATGGCGGTGCTTACGTACCTGCTTCTCGCTCACACCCAGCAGCGTTGCCAGACGTTCGTCAGAGAAGCCTTTACGCTTCAGACGGAACAAAGTGTCCTTATCCAGTTCAGACAATGCCATTTCAGACACACGCTGCTCATCTTTGATGATGTCTTCAACCTGAACCAGGAACCAAGGATCAATACCTGAAAGCTCATACAGCTCTTCAACGCTCATGCCCAGACGGAATGCATCACCCAGGAACCAAATACGCTTATCACCCGGCTGCTTCATCTCACGTATGATGTCGGTACGCGCATCTTCGCTTTCGAGATCAACGATTGGGTCAAAACCAGTGGCACCCACTTCCAGGCCACGCAACGCTTTCTGCAAGGATTCCTGCTGAGTACGGCCAATCGCCATGACTTCGCCAACAGACTTCATCTGAGTCGTCAGACGGTCGTTAGCCTGCGGGAATTTCTCGAAGGTAAAACGAGGAATCTTAGTGACAACGTAGTCGATAGCAGGCTCAAAAGAAGCCGGAGTTGCGCCACCGGTAATGTCATTCTGCAACTCATCCAGGGTGTAACCCACAGCCAGCTTCGCAGCGACCTTAGCGATAGGGAAACCTGTCGCCTTAGATGCCAGTGCAGAAGAGCGGGATACACGCGGGTTCATCTCGATAACGACCATGCGGCCGTCTTCAGGATTCACACCAAACTGAACGTTAGAACCACCTGTTTCAACACCGATCTCACGCAAGACGGCAATCGATGCATTACGCATCAATTGGTACTCTTTATCCGTCAGCGTTTGCGCAGGTGCCACGGTGATGGAATCACCGGTATGCACACCCATGGCGTCAAAGTTTTCGATAGAACAGATGATGATACAGTTGTCGTTTTTATCACGTACAACTTCCATCTCATATTCTTTCCAACCAATCAGGGATTCATCAATCAGCAGCTCGCTGGTTGGTGACAGGTCCAGACCACGCTCGCAAATCTCAACAAATTCTTCTTTGTTGTATGCGATACCACCACCTGTACCACCCATCGTGAAAGATGGACGAATGATACATGGAAAACCAAGCTGAGCCTGCACCTGCAATGCTTCTTCAAGGCTGTGTGCAATCGCTGCACGCGGGCATTCCAGACCGATGTTTTTCATCGCCTTATCAAAGCGATTACGATCCTCTGCTTTATCGATGGCATCCTGAGTTGCGCCGATCATCTCAACGCCAAACTCTTTCAGTACGCCTTCGCGATCAAGATCCAAAGCGCAGTTCAGTGCAGTCTGACCACCCATCGTAGGCAGCAGCGCATCTGGACGCTCTTTTTCAATAATCTTAGCAACTGTTTTCCAGTTGATCGGCTCGATATAAGTGGAATCGGCCATCGCCGGGTCGGTCATGATGGTCGCTGGGTTAGAGTTAACCAAAATAACTCGATAACCCTCTTCTCTCAGTGCCTTACAAGCCTGGGCACCAGAGTAGTCAAACTCGCAGGCCTGGCCGATTACAATCGGGCCAGCGCCAAGAATCAAAATGCTTTTTATGTCCGTACGTTTTGGCATCAGTATATACCGGTCGTATCAAGTGACTGTTCGTTCTGTCTAAAGTACTTACGCGTTTTTGCGCGCTTTAATCTGTTCGATAAAACGATCGAACAGTGGTGCCACATCATGCGGCCCCGGGCTCGCTTCAGGGTGACCCTGGAAGCTGAAGGCCGGGCGATCAGTCCGCTCGATACCTTGCAATGAACCATCAAACAGAGATTTATGAGTTGGGCGTATCGTATCTGGCAGCGAATCTTCAGCGACCGCAAAACCGTGGTTCTGACTGGTAATCATCACCTTGGTAGAATCCAGATCCTGCACCGGGTGGTTAGCACCGTGGTGGCCGAACTTCATCTTTTCAGTTTTCGCACCTGAAGCCAGTGCCAGCAACTGATGGCCCAGACAAATACCAAAAATTGGCAGATCGGTTTTACAGATCTCCTGAATGGCATTAATCGCGTAATCACACGGTTCTGGATCACCAGGTCCGTTGGAAAGGAATACACCATCCGGGTTCAAAGCCAACACGTCTGCAGCAGGGGTTTGAGCAGGTACGACAGTCAAACGACAGCCTCGCTCTACCAGCATGCGCAGAATGTTGCTCTTCACACCAAAGTCATACGCAACTACATGATGCGCCAACTCGTCATCGGTCTTATCTTCGTGACCTTTACCCAACTGCCAGGTAGAGGAGCGCCACTCATATGCTTTAGCAACAGTGACTTCCTTCGCCAGATCCATACCTTTCAGACCCGGGAATCCTTTTGCCGCTGCTAATGCTTGTTCTTCGTTCACATCGCCGGCCATGATGCAGCCGCTCAGAGAGCCTTTTTCACGTAAGATACGTGTCAGGCGACGGGTATCAATATCAGCGATACCTACGATGTTATTGTCTTTCAGGTATTCGTCCAGAGACTTCTCGCTACGGAAGTTGCTCGCTACCAGCGGCAGATCACGAATTACGAGACCGGATACCCAGGTCTGGGATGACTCTTCATCCTCTTTATTGGCACCCACATTACCGATATGTGGATAAGTCAGAGTAACGATCTGGCGGCAATAGGACGGATCAGTCAGGATCTCCTGATAACCGGTCATAGAAGTGTTAAATACCACCTCACCGCTCGACTGACCGTCAGCGCCAATCGCCACCCCCTTGAAAATACTGCCGTCCTCAAGGGCCAAAATGGCTGGTCTCGACAATTGAACCTCCCCCCGCACTGCGCGATACAAAAACTAGACTGATGAAAACGATACGTGCAAAAAAGCGAGGCAAAACCGAATTTTAACCTCGCTCTAATATGCTGTTCCTGAGATCAGCTGATTTCTCTCAGCCAAACCGGCGGTATTTTAGTCGATTTAGCGCCCTCTGTCCACGTGCTGAACCTCACTCAATAGTGTTGTTTAAGGTCTCATACCTGTACTTGATCCAGGGTCACAAAAACGTAATGAAATGGTCATTACAATATTTCCTTATATGCCCGATATAGACCGGCAAACGCACGTTAGAGCCGTTTGATCAGAGAGACACACATGAAAATTTCACAGCTCACCCGCTTGGCAACTTTAGCTCTGCTATTTATTGTCATTTTTTTGAGCGGTTCGGTTATCTGGTCGTTAAACCGACTTCATGACGCATTTTCCGCCAGCGCTTACTACCAGAACTACCAACGCGAAGTACGGGAGCTGATAGGCAAACCGATTCACACCTACCTACTTAACGGCAATGCCACCTTACTGACGACCATCAGCGATAACATTTCGACTGTTATCGATAGCACCAGTCAAAACACCCACTTACCGACTGAGATGCGCAATGAGACGGTTGCCCTGCTAGATAAGCTCAGCAGCACCACGCTGTCCGAGCTGCGTGCAGCAGGAAAACTGGCAGACCCTCAGGAGCTGCTGATCAATAATGAACGCGAACTCATGGGCGAGCTGACCCGCGCGACCGAATATACCGAGTCCGCCAACCTGGCAGCCCCACAACAGCGCCAACAATACCTGACACTGATTACCCAGCTACAGCGCTCCCTGGTCTCACTTAGCCACACCCGGCAAAGCTACTTCACCGATGGTAGCAATGATAAATTGGACACGTTAACGCACCACCAAAGTGAACTAAATCAAACATCCATCACTCTGCATGCCCTACCCCGTCTAGGGGTCTATTCTGAAGAGCGCGCTGGCGAGGACGATCTAGCGTCCCTTATGGGGTGGCAGCAGGATGAAGAAGCTAACGATCGAGAAGACAAAGGCGATGCCATCGTCGACGAGATCCGCTCGCTCATTAAGCGTTATCCAAAAGAGATGAATAACGCACAAAAGTTTATTGCCCAAAAACAACGTGCCGAACACACCACCCAGCTACTCCTGAATGAACTCGAACAAGGCTTGTCGCGCTATGCCGAAGAGGTCAATCAGCAATATGCGGCGATTCAACGCGACGTATACGTCCTATTGGTTATCTGCGTGACCCTAATTGTGCTCACCGGTCTGCTGATGACCATGCTAAAGCACCGCCTGTCACATATTTTAATAGAAACCAGCCACTATATAGACAAACTATCCAAGGGGGATCTCAGCAGCGAGTTTAATCTTAGAAGCAGCATTTCAGAAGTGAAAAGCCTGCATAGTTCCGTCAATTCACTGCATAGCTATTTCACACACCTCATCACTCAGATACGCAGCGAGACACAACATCTGAGTTCGCTTGAACATCAGATATCTCAAGGTTCGATCCATCTGGAATCTATCGTTTCCAAGCAGCTTTCCTCAACCGAACGCGTTGCTGTACAAATGACGCAGCTTGAAGGCTCTTACCAACATGTGGCGAAAAATGCCGCCCAAACCAACCATGCCACCTCTGACGCGCAATCACTCGCCAATCAAAGTGCTGACTATATGGTCAAAACTAGCGATAGCATTCACTCTCTCACCGGTGAGGTGAAAGAAACAGCCCAAGCACTTGAGTTACTCAAACAAGACGCACGAGAAATAGAAAGTGCTTTAGAAGTCATTCAAGGCTTCGCCGAGCAAACCAATTTGCTCGCACTCAATGCAGCAATCGAAGCCGCCCGCGCTGGCGAAGCCGGGCGTGGATTTGCCGTAGTCGCAGACGAGGTACGCAATCTCGCGTCTCGAACCAGCAGTTCAGCCATCGAAATAAAACTAATAACAGACAAGCTCAATCAAGCCACAGCTACGACCACCGAACGTATGAACAAACAACTGAATGCAGCTGCAATCACGATAGAATCCGCTCAGAATGCCCAAAGCACCATCGAGTCCGTTCGCGAATCCATAGAGAACGTCCACAACATGAACTCTCTGATCGCCGCTGCAACCGAAGAACAAACGCGCAGTACAACCGAGATTAGTAACGCCGTTACCGACGCCGCAGACTTATCCAAAAGCTCATCGCAAGAAGCGGATAACAATCAGAAATATGCTTCTGAGCTTTCCAAAATAAGCTCCAGCTTAAATGCCTTGGTGCGCCAATTTAACTAACCCCTCTCCCTGAGTGGCCGCACACAAGTCGCGAGCTACGCAGCCTTAGCCGCGACTTTTCCAACCTTACACCTAGCCTTTATACAGCTATCTTATATTCCCTTTCAGCCTGCTCCGCTCACCACACGTGTGACTAAACTTTCCTCTCCAACACCCCAGACAATCCGGTCCGATGTGAGAGGCGGATGCAGATGCAGATGCGGGATGCGGGATGCGGGGTATGAGATATGAGACGGGAGACGGGAGACGGGAGACGGGAGACGGGAGACGCCAAGCGTAAGAAACGAAGTAATCCCTCTAACACCTATAGGTACCAAGTATCACGAGAACCATCCCTCCATAGCTGCTCGATATCTCAGAAACAAAAAAGGCCAGCAAAAGCCGACCTAATACGAAGTAATTGTGTGGTTTGAAGGGGGGACCACACAATCACCTCAATATGTATGCCCCAGGCATTAGAACTTGATGCGCATACCTGCCAGAACATCCAGATCCAGATCTTTGCCATCTTCGTCGATGTCGGAGATTTCAGCAAAAACGCTTACGTTTTTCTGAGCCGGGAACTTATACGTTACGTTAGCGTAGATCTGAGTAGCATCAGTAGACGCTGAAGTTTCTTCTTCAGTCAGACCCAAAGAAAAAGTAGTGGTTTTAGATGCTTTGAACTTAGCAACTACGTTGTAAGTATCCAGATCGACAGAACCGGTGTCACGGGAGCTGTAATCAGCAGCCAGCGCAACGGAACCCAGCTTAGTAGCTGCACTCAGACCCCAAGTGTCAACATCGCCTGCAGTTTTATCAATAGTCTGATAAGCAGCAGCCAGCTCAACACCACCTACACTTGTTGCAGCGAAAACTTCGAAAGAAGCATCACCTGCGCTGTTTTCGCCTTCTGCTTCCAGCTCAGTGGAAGTAACCAGAGTAAAGTTATCAGTGGAAACATCCAAACGAATAACGTCATCACCATCTGTCTGACCCGCTGCGTCAAACGCATCTTCAGATACAGAGTGCTCGTAAGCGCCTTCCACACCAAACTCATCGGCAGCATTGTTCTGCTTACCTACAGCCACTGCAGCCATACCGAAGTCCAGACCCAGGTATGCTTCTTCCAGCTTGCTACCTGACTGCTTGTCTTCCGCAGCATCTTTAAAGCCAAAATCCAGCTGACCGAAAGCCTTCAGGCCATTACCCAGATCGTAAGTTACAGAGTTTTTCAGTTCCAGATCATCGAACTCAACTTCTGCATCTTTAGTTTTAGAAGCGTTATCACGCAGCTGAACCTGCCAGTCGCCTTTCAGCTTGTAAGTCAGACCTTTGCCTTCATAGATAGTGGCAGCATTGACAGAACCAACAGTTGTAGCAGCTGCAACAGCAGCAACCAAAATCAGCTTTTTCATTTCCTTTCTCTCCAGATTTAAGGATGAATAAATTAAAATCGACAAATTTTAAGCAAAGCAATCCCTGCGCCCTTTTTTTCTAAAAAAGGGCGAGACAAATCCAATAAATAATTATTTCTTAAAGATAACTACGAATATAAATTTATATGAGTTATTGACCAATCCATTGCTTGAAACGCTTCCTAGTTTCTGAATCAGCTTGGTTATACCAATACCGAAGCATTTTTTCTGGCATATTCAATTCAGAAGATTGTGACTGTTTATTATTACCTGCTTGTGACTTCACCGCAGGTAATGGACTTTCCGCAACCAACCCCTCTACTCGCTCATATGGGAGCGCAGCCGCCGCATCCGTTAAATTAAACTCTTCCAACTCACGTTCATAATCACGACTCAACTGAAAACCATCTTTTTTCAGCGAGCTGACTTTAACTACCTGAGCTACACCACGGACGTCTAGTAAACGCCAGTCTCCGCGGCGGTTAAAGGTATCGACATCATCTTCATTGCGAATCAATGGAGCCTTCAAGACGAGTGCTATGTTCTTTACATCGAACAGCAGCACAAAGGAATCTGTCGTTTCCAACTCGAAGTCATCTGCAGATTTTTTCAGCTCAGCCGTATACTGAACAACCAGCTGATTAAGCCCATCATTTAGCTTTACAAAATCAGTTCCTGAAAAAAGACTCTCATTAGTTACTTCCTTACCATTTAAAGCAAGTACAGAAATTCCGTCTTCAAACTGAACCTGGACATCAGCAACGACAGAAGAGCTGAAACCCAGAAGTGACACAAACAAAGCACACAGTGTTTTTTTCATAAAGCCCAACAACATTAAATAATATGGAACCAAACTTTATACCAGCATCTAATAACTACTGAAGTAGAATCCAGCCATAATTTATGAGCTGCGATATTAGGGTCGTTAGATGACAGTAAGGTTTAAAAATGATTAAAGATTCAGTTATCGCTTTCCTAATTTCAATATATTAAGAAAAGGCGCCAAAACCAGCACATTAGAAATAAGGATATAAGTCATATCTCTTTAAATCTAAGAATTACGCAACCACGTCCGAAAACCTTGAAATAGGTGCAATGCATGCTTAAAAAATAAGCACCTATTCATTAAGATCTCCGCCCTTCTTAAAAGTGAACGAATTTTCACATTCATCTACTTAAATGTCAACGTTAATAGCATTCATTATCATTCGCCTCTCTGTATTCATTTAGCTTACCTTTAATGTATTTTGCTCGGAGGTAGAGGTAGAGGTAGAGGTAGAGGTAGAGGTAGAGGTAGAGGTAGAGGTAGAGGTAGAGGTAGAGGTAGAGGTAGAGGTAGAGGTAGAGGTAGAGGTAGAGGTATTAGAACCGCCCCTGCTGGGGCGGTTAAGAAATTTTTATCACTAATTAACTATCGACGTTCTCGTGCAGCTCTGGCGTGAAACGCAATACACGCTCTTCCCAATCATCGTCATAATCATGACTTGGACGTAGGGTATCTGCAGTAACACTGCTGACGAATAACATTGCTGCCACCATACCTAACAGAGATTTCATAACAAGTTTCATATCGCCACCTTTCGTTTGTGTACACGCTAACTGTATGACCAATAAATGAAACCAGACTGAAAAATAGACAACAGTCGCCAGCTTGTCATAAAAGTTTCATGGATGCCCAATCGCATATCGATAGATGATTCACGCATTAAGAGACGAGAAGCACACCCTGTAGGGTCGTCTTTAGGCGACCGGCGCTTCGGAGAAGTGCGGACAGTTCCTACACAAAAATCAGGTGAGTATCAGGGGGCCCTGGTCGCCTGAAGACGACCCTACAAGGGGGTGTGAGTGTGCAGTGAAGTCTGA
>JAGSHA010000490.1 GCA_023954795.1 Oceanospirillaceae bacterium
ATCGAGCCGTTACGCATACCGTTTGTAGATAAGGTAAAAGGCTCTATCGAGGAGATCACACAGCAGGAAGAGTTTATCGCACTGCTGAAAGAGGAGCTGGAACAACCGTCGGTTATGGCCGAGATGAGCCAGAAAGTAGAACAGGTTGTAGAGCAGCGCCTGGACGAACTAACACCTGAGCTGGTGAAAGAGATTATCCAACGTATGATTCGCGAGCATCTTGGCTGGCTGGTTGTATGGGGTGGTGTTTTTGGTGGTGTAATCGGTCTGATTGCGGGCGTATTAGGCGCTTAAGTCAGAGGGGTGTGGGTTGACTATTCTTCAACCCATACCCAACGCAGGGGCTCGCCAAAATCATCATAGATCACTTTCTTACGCAGGCGCTTGTTAACCTTTTGCAGCGCTGGCTCAGGCTTACTTTTACGACGTGAATCGATCGTCGCCAACAAACCGTTTAACGGTGTACGGGCTTGTGAACCGGCTTCAAAGCCAAAACGACGGGGATCATACTTCCCATCTTCCAGCCCGCTCTCTCCCATATCAACCTGCTGGATCTCTCCACCTTTGTCGATATAAGACTGCACCTGTTTCTCAAGTTCGGCACGCAATTCTGATTTTGTTTGGCGACGTTTCATCCAGCCATTATGCATTAATGTGTCAGAAATGCGAATGGGCATGAGACTTAAGAGTGGATACTAACGCCGCTAACCCACACCGCGCTCACGACGGATATAGGCTTTCTGACACTGCATAATGAAGCGTGACAACATCAAATGCTGGCGGTCGGACATCGCCGTGAACGTGCAGCAATGGATACCTGCGGCTGCGCGAACACACTGTAAATTGCAACACACGCTAATGGGTACGCCGTCCAGGCTGAACTCCAGCTCCGCGGGTTGCAGGTCTTCAACCATAGGCCCCGCCGCACGGTAAGCTACACCGTTTTCCGAGAGATTAACCGCCTCACACAGGTGACCGGCAACCGTCAGACGAAAACCGTCATCTTCTACGACATCGTGGCGGTAGGCCCGACGACCGCTCTCATATTCATACTGAAATTCAATCATCGTTCTTCTCTAGTACAAACTCTATTCGTCTATTTCGCGCACGGTTAACGTAACTACTGTTAGGTGCTAACGGCACGGAATCTCCGTATCCCGTTGCCGAGAGACGCTCGGGCTGAACACCTCCGCGAACCAGATAGCGTAAAACCGTGGTGGCACGTACAGCTGACAACTCCCAGTTCGAGGGAAATTGTTCAGTATCAATGGGCGTATCATCCGTATGCCCCTGAATATTCATTTTGTAATGACCATGCTGATACATGGTATCCAACAAGACATTTACAAACGGATTGATGCGCTTATTCAAGCGTGCTGACCCGACCTCGAAGAACACGGACCCATCCACTACAATCTTGACCACACCATCCTTAGGCATACTGACAGTCGCATGCTCCTCCAGATTTTGGTTATCGACAGCCTCCTGAAGGTCACGCACCATAAGCTCCCAATCCTGAAGGTCTGTTTGTGCTACCGGCGCAGTGGTCAAGTTAGGCGAAGATTTATCACCCCCTTGATCCCCATCGGCCGCATCAGACGTTTTAATTGAAGTTTCAGTCACATCGACCTTCAGCGGCTGAGGGATATCGGTGGTGACAGGCGCAATAACTGACAGATCCACAAGGCTATTCGCAGAACGATCCCCTTGAAACTCAACCTGCAAGGCATTCACCACCTGCTCAAACTTGTCTTTCTCAACACTTGAGATGGAAAACAGCAGCACAAAAAACACCAACAGCAGCGTCATCAAGTCCGCATACGTCATCAACCAACCTGATTCACTTCCCTCATCCGGGAACTGGTGCTTAGTTTTCACTTCGCCTTGCCTTTTGCCTCAGCACCCGCCGGAGCCGCTTTGCCACTTGGTGCAGATTTGCTCCCCCCAAGACGCACGGGTTTACGCTCCGCTTCAGGCAAATAGGACGCCAGCTGCTCATAGACATGCATATAGTGGTCATTGGTGAGGATGCCGATACAGCCTTCGCGGATAATCTCCAGGTTGGCAACTTCAGCTAAGGTACGGGCACGTAGCTTTCCGGCAATCGGCAGAAACACCATGGTGGAAAGCAAAGAGCC
>JAGSHA010000279.1 GCA_023954795.1 Oceanospirillaceae bacterium
AAGTTCAGGTCGTCGATAGAGCTATCAGGTAAAAAGGCGATACCCACTTCTACCCGCCCGCTGCGTACCATCTCCACAACAGCCTCAGCCACAACATCCTGTACGGTCACGTTGATATCGGGATACAACTGGCGGTAGCCGCCTAACACACTGGGCAACTGCTGTCCGGCGAAGGATGGCATCGCCGCGATGGAAAGCTTGCCGCGCTTCAGGGAGAACAGGTTATGCAACTCCAGCATGGCATCATCCCAGTCTGCCAACAGACGTTCGGCGACCGGGTAAAATGACTCCCCTTCCGGGGTCAACGCCAATGTGCGAGTGGATCTTGCCAGCAGTGTTCCACCTACCGTTTCTTCCAGGTTTTTGATGGAGATACTCAGTGCCGGTTGCGATAGATAAACCAGCTCGGCCGCCTCGGCAAAACTGCGCGTCTTCGCTACTGCAACAAATGCTTTCAACTGCTTAATGGTTACATTCATAAATAAATTAAATGAATTATTGAAATTTTTAAATTGGATAAATATTACCATCTAATAGATGCTATTCAACATGAAGCGAGCAAACACTCAGTGACACGGTGCCCGAATCACCATGCATGACTGGATTGTAAGCAGGTTGAATTGAACTGTTGCAGAGCAGATGATTAGACGCTCTGGAACTGAATAATAACGAGAGGAGTTCTCCCCATGTCCGGTTTTGACAAGGTGGTAAACAGCTACGAAGAGGCAATGGCAGGTCTGGATAACGACATGACCGTCATCGCTGGTGGCTTTGGTCTGTGCGGTATTCCCGAAGGTTGCATCGCGCAAATCAAAAAAATGGGCGTTAACGGCCTGACCATTGTTTCCAACAACTGTGGTGTAGACGGATTTGGCCTGGGCATCCTGCTGGAAGACAAGCAGGTTAAGAAGATGGTTTCTTCTTATGTGGGTGAGAATGCACTGTTCATGAAGCAGTTGCTGGAAGGCGAACTGGAAGTTGAATTGACACCTCAGGGTACACTGGCAGAAAAAATGCGTGCCGGTGGTGCTGGCATCCCTGCATTCTACACGGCGACCGGTTACGGCACGCTGGTAGGCGAAGGCAAGGACGTGCGTGAGTTCGATGGCCGCAACTACATCCTGGAAGAATCCATTACCGGTGAGTTCGCTATTGTTAAAGGCTGGAAAGCAGACCGCTACGGGAATGTGATCTACCGCCACACAGCGCAGAACTTTAACCCAATGGCGGCAACCGCAGGCAAGATCACGGTGGTTGAAGTGGAAGAGATTGTTGAGCCAGGTGAACTGGATCCAACTCAGATCCACACACCGGGTATTTACGTCGACCGTGTCATTCAGGGCACTTTCGAGAAACGTATTGAACAGCGCACAGTGCGCGAAGCATAAGGGAGGAGAATCATTATGGCACTTTCCCGCGAACAGATGGCGATGCGCGTTGCACGTGAGCTGCAGGACGGTTACTACGTAAACCTGGGCATTGGTATTCCTACACTGGTAGCTAACTACATCCCTGATGGAATGGAAGTTATGCTGCAGTCCGAAAACGGTCTGCTGGGCATGGGACAATTCCCAACCGAAGACGAAGTTGATGCCGATATGATCAATGCCGGCAAACAGACCGTCACCGCCGTGACCGGTGCGTCAATCTTCTCCTCTGCTGAATCCTTCGCAATGATCCGTGGCGGCCATGTTGATCTGACCGTACTGGGTGCATTCGAAGTTGATATTGAAGGCAACATCGCGTCTTACATGATCCCTGGCAAGCTGATCAAAGGTATGGGCGGCGCAATGGATCTGGTAGCCGGTGCGGACAACATCATCGTACTGATGACACATGCGTCCAAGCACGGTGACTCCAAACTGCTGACTAAGTGCTCCCTGCCACTGACTGGCGCAAGCTGCATCAAGAAAGTTCTGACTGATTTGGCATATCTGGAAATTAAAGATGGCAAGTTCCATCTGAAGGAACGTGCACCGGGCATTTCTGTTGAAGAGATTATCGAAAAGACAGAAGGCGAACTCGTTGTACCGGATCACGTACCAGAAATGACATTCTGAACCATCCCGTCCGGGTTTGGAGAGACTCCCCGGACACGTTACTTGTGACATTGCCTCTTTAAATGAGCCACGCTCATTCCTTGTGCGCACTCCCGCTTCGGCGGGAGTTTTTTATCCAGTCTTATGGCCCGCATCCGCGGTCAAATCCACCAACATATTGCCTACTTGAATCAGGTTGCGGCTGATCTCCCGCACCAGGTTGATCATCATGACGCTAAATTCTTCCGGGTACTTTATCTGAAACGCATGAAACAACTCACTGGAGATCTCTAACACAGAACCATCCGTTTCCATGTAAGCACCGCCAACTCTGGGCTGTAGAGTAATCATACCGACAAACCCAATCTGTTCACCGGGGTTATAGTCGCTTAAGAATGCCCAGTTCCCTTCAGAACATTTGTAAAATGCGATTCGACCTTCCAACACAATGTAAAAACTGTCGGAACGCTCCCCAACTGAAAACAACTCCTCCTTCACCTTAAGTGAAAATAAAGTCCCCTCTTCTATCAGATAACTAATCGCCTGATCGGAAAGCGCACCAAAGATTGCGAAGTCCCGACAAACCTCGACAGGTAAACGGTTAGCTATTTCGTCATAGTGAAGTTTTATCATCACTGTGCACCTGCATCACCTTGTTCACTTTAAGTGTAGATCTAACTGTCTGCACGGAAGATGAACAAACACTAAAGAATCACAGATACTCAGGTACAGAAATCCTTCTAACAGAAAACCACCGACATAGATCGCTCACGCGGATCACGCTATGCACCGACTTTATATACAGCCAGAGATCAGTTCGATGAATACAACCGAACAAAACTGGCAAATCGAGGCACGCCATTTTTGGTCAACCCTGTGTATTTATATGTCACCCAACGGCCAATGTCGGGTGGCTGGCTGCGCTGTGCATCAGAGAAGCCCGACCCCAGCTTAAATCGAATGCCTTCAGGGGTTTCAACCAGTAAGGCCCCGAGCTTATGTTGGTATTTCCCTTTACCCGGCAGATGCGCCACAACACGCGCCTCCGCATCAGCCCAGGGTTTTAGCTTTAACAGCGCGTTCGTACGGCCGGATCGGTAATAGGCATCTTCACGATGCAGCATTAACCCTTCACCACCCAGAGCGACAATACGATCCAGCTCCGCCATCACCTCTGTTTCTGACGAGAAGCGCGACTGCGGGATCATGCTGACCCACGGCTTATCAACCCGCTTGATCAACGCCGACATAGCCTCAACCCGCGCACTGAACATCCCAACGTGCTCTGGCAGGTCAAAGAGCATGTACTTCACATCTACCCACTCAGCATCTTCGGTGTGTTTGCGACGTACCAATCCGGATATCTGTTCAAACTGGCCACGGGCAATCCACAATTCACCGTCTAAGGGATACTCCGGCAACACGGACACAAACCACTCCGGTGCATGGATAGGCTGACCACTGCGGGTCAGTAAGCGCTTTCCATTCCAATAGCCACGCACCCCATCAAGCTTTTCACTCACCCAGTATCGGGATGGATCAAGTCCGCTTGTATAGACCTTTGCGTGTTGTAATGCAGGTTTATCCGCCAGCGCAGACAATGAACTAAGGACACTGATAGCAATAATCAGCAGACGAACAAAAGACATGGCAAATCCTCCCTGAAGCCATGATGGGCCTCTCAAATCCCTGAGAGGCCTAAATCAGAAAGAGCGCTTTACACGCGTTCAGTGATAAAAAAGCGACTCAGCACTTTTGACAGGTTATATGCATCGGCACTGCCCGCGAGTTCACGAATCGAGTGCATTGCAAACTGTGGCACACCGATATCTAACGTGCGCACGCCAATTTCAGCCGCAGCGATCGGACCAATCGTACTACCACAGCCCATATCGGACCGAACAACAAATGATTGCACAGGCACTTCTTCCAACTCAGCCAGGTGACGGTATAAGGTGCTGGTCTCGCTGTTTGTGGCGTAGCGCTGATTCGCATTCACCTTGATGACTGCACCCTGATTAATCACCGGGCCATGGTTCCCGTCATGCTTATCGGCAAAGTTCGGATGCACACCGTGGGCGTTGTCGGCCGAAATCATGAAAGAGCGCGATAAGGCCCGGTTACGCTCTTCAGCATCCGGCATCACGCGCTCGAGTACTTGCTTGAGCATCGGCCCTTGAGCACCGGCAGCGGACATGCTGCCCACCTCTTCATGATCATTACACACCAGCAGCGCGCCCTGTGATGTATCGCTGGTGAGCAAAGCATTCAGGCCGATAAAACAGCTCAACAAGTTATCAAGCCGCGCCGACGCGACAAACTCATCATTAAGCCCTACAAAACCCGGCTTCTGTGTATCGTAAAAGCACAGCTCGTAATCAAAAACCTGCGCCACATCGTCAACGCCCTGCTTTTCAAGCTGGGTTTTCAGCAACGCCCGAAAGTCCGGTTTCTCTTCGCTCTGCCCCAGAATAGGTGGCAGGTAAGTCTGCGCATTGATCGTACGATCTTTGTTGGCCTCGCGATCCAGATGGATCGCCAGACTCGGGATAATCGCAACCGCTTTGCTAAAGTCGACCAGCGCTTCGGCTAATTCACCCTTATCATTGCGATAACTGACGCG
>JAGSHA010000254.1 GCA_023954795.1 Oceanospirillaceae bacterium
ACTACCTGATGCGCCCGGATGTGATCGCCGAGATCACCGACTACGTGTGGTACGCCAATCCTAACAAAGACGCGACCTCGCTGATTGATCAGGAGATCGCCCGCAACCCCGCGATCTACCCAACACAAGAGACTAAACAAAACCTGTTTATCAGCGAACAGGTCACACCAAAGATTGCCAAGGTCCGCAACCGTGTCTGGTCTGATCTTAAAGCCGGACGCTAACTGACTGTTTCGAGCGAACTGCCGCCCTCATATGCATTCCCACGCAGGAGCATGGGAACGAGGGGGTTCGGGTGGCAAATCCCTCTGATGCAAGGGGCACCTCTGGTTCCCATGGTCCCCCGTGGGAACCTATACAAGCGTGAGGCTCGCACAATCGTAATCGTAGATTTTTGGATACGGACGATACCGCATAAACAAGCGCTACGATGAAACCGCCCTACTGAGTATGAGCCAAAGAGCAGATCAAACTATATCAATCGCCAGATGCAGACGGGTGAAGTAAAGAGACTATATCCGCAACCGTATCTGGTCTGATCTTAAAGCCGGACGCTGACTGACTGTTTCGAGCGGACTGCCGTCCTCATTCGGGCGGTATATCTCCCGGATCTGAAGGTGCATTAGATCCGTTCTTCTCCCCGACTTAAGTTTGGTTGTCGCTCAGCCAGATGTATGTCGGGGATTTTTTAACAGAATGTTACGTCAGTAAAAGGACAATATTGAAAGACGTTTCCCACGATGAAAGTGCTTATGTCAGGATAGAAAACCGCCTAGCTGCACTCATCCCTCAGCTCTGCGGGATGCAGTGAGGAGACGATGTCCGAAAACATCTCAACGGCTTTTGGCTGCTGTGCACGTTTCTTAACAATAGACGCGATACCCAGCGTATAGAAACGGTTTTCCCCCGCTATCATCCTTAACTGAGCATTGTCCACGTAAGGCCTGGCATAGTCTTCCGGCAAGAACGCGATATATTTACCCGACAGAATCATGGCTAACCGCGTCTCATAGAAATACGCTGTGCCTTTCAGGCTCATACACGACAGCTGTTCGTTCGCTTCCTCATGGGGTTTCAGACCCGGTTGTATCGCTGTGAACTGGTTAATCACCTCATCGGTAATCTCTGCCTCATCAAGGTCAAACAGCGGACTGGTTGGCCCACAATATAAGCGACAGACATCACTATAAAGAGGAAGGTACTCCAACCCATCCAGCTGACGATGATAAGGCGCCAAACCCACATCAGCCTCATCATTGAGCAGCATCCGCTCTATCTCAGACATCGAGCACACCTCACTTCGCAATGAGATATCCGGTGCCTGGGTGAAGAACTGACTGATCATTTCAGGAAATTTAGCCCGGGGATCCAGACTCATCCCATCACTCACAACGATACGCAAATTCCCCGCAGGGTTTTGGCTCATCTCATTGACGGTATCGCGAAACTCATCCAGTGAGCTTAATAACGTATTGGTCATCTCATAGATAACACGCCCTTCATCGGTCAGGGAAAAGCCACCTCGTCCACGACGACACAGAGTCAGATTCAGGCGTGACTCCAAGTTAGAGATGTGGATGCTGATGGTTGAACGACTAATATTCAGCTCGGTTTCAGCAGCAGAAAAGCCGCCATTATCGACCACAGCTTTGAATATACGCAGCTGTTTAATTTCGAAATCACTGACCTGCCCAAGCGCATAATTGTTCGTACTCATGCGTTATCTTCTAAAACTGAACGTTTATAAATCATAACCCGACACCCATAACTTGATTGATATATTGCGAGCTAATTCCTGTCATCTAAAAATAAATACCCACAGAAAGCATCGCGAATTCAATGCTTTCCAGTGTAAGAAAGTTAAGGGCCAACAACAATGAAATTAGAAAACGTTTTGCGTGAAGCCGCCTTCATCGATGGTCAATGGACATCTGCCAAGTCCGGTAAAACAATGCCAGTCATCAACCCCGCCACTGGCGTTCAGATTGCTACCGTTCCTGATCTGGATGTAAATGAAGCCAAACAAGCCATTGAAGCGGCGAGTGCTGCGTTTAAAAGCTGGAAGAAAACCACAGCCAAACAACGTGCAACACTGCTCAACCGTTGGTTCCAGCTGATTACCGATAACGCCGATGCGCTTGCGGAACTGTTAACCGTTGAACAAGGTAAGCCGCTACGTGAAGCGAAAGGCGAAGTACTGTCATGCGCCTCTTTCTTTGAGTGGTTTGGCGAGGAAGCCAAGCGAACCTATGGCGAAAACATCCCGTCCAACACCAACAGCACCCGCTTACTGACCGTTAAGCAACCTATCGGTGTGGTCTCTGCAATCACACCATGGAATTTCCCTATCTCCATGATTGCCCGCAAAGCGGCACCCGCCATAGCAGCGGGCTGCACGATTGTGATCAAACCCGCTGAAGACACCCCACTTTGCGCATTGGCGCTGGCGGCGCTGGCAGAAGAAGCTGGCATCCCATGTGGTGTCATCAATGTTGTGACAACGGCCAATCCGATTGAAATCGGTCATGAGCTGTGCACCAACCCGATCGTGAAGAAGGTCTCTTTCACGGGCTCTACACCGGTTGGCAAGACCATTCTTGGGTTGGCGGCGAAAACCGTGAAGAAAGCCTCCATGGAGCTTGGCGGTAACGCCCCATTTATCGTGTTTGATGATGCGGATCTGGAACCGGCTGTGGCGGGTGCAATCGCATCAAAATACCGAAATGCAGGCCAGACCTGCATCTGCACCAACCGCATCTTCGTTCAGGCAGGTATCTACGACAAGTTTGTCGCTCGCTTTCAGGAAGAAGTGGAAAAATTCACCATCGGATCCGGGCTTGACGCAAGCACTGATATTGGCCCTCTGATCAATGAAGCTGCGGTCGCAAAAACCGACGGCCTTGTCCGTCGCGCACTGGAAGAAGGCGCTGAACTGAAAAGCGGTGGTCAGCAAGACTCCGCCGGTGATCGCTTCTACCAGCCAACGCTGCTAACCAATGTTCGCGATGACATGGAGATCGCTCAGGCTGAACTGTTTGGCCCGATCTCAACGATCTTTAAGTTCGAAGACGAAGAAGAGGTGGTTGAACGTGCCAATAACACACCGTATGGGTTGGCCGCCTATGTATACACACGTGACATTGGCCGGGTTTGGCGTGTATCCGAAGATCTGGAATACGGCATGGTCGGTGTGAACGAAGGCATGATCTCCAACGAGCTGGCGCCATTTGGCGGTGTTAAAGAGTCAGGTATCGGTCGTGAAGGCTCCCGACACGGCATGGACGACTATATGGAACTGAAATACATCTGCATGGGCGGTATCTAACCGCGCTTATTGCGACCTGATCGCTCAGTTCCAAACAGGTTTTCTCGAAAACACGCTTTTGATATGTCGGGAGGGAGTTCTCTCGCCCGGCATTTCTGCGCCCGTTAAATTCAGCCCCTCTTTTCCGATAGAAAAGATCATGGGGCAATTTAACCACTTTCCGAAAAACCATTTCTCAGCGCATCAGGGTTAATACGTCGGTTAAATGTTTGGGAAATCTTAATGTTTAGATCGAAACCCAACTATTTTTCGGCTCAGCCCATCAACATATCTTATTCACAAGTTCCTTGGTAATTGCACACCTCAACTTGTATATATGGCTACTAACACAATGAAAAATTACAAAAACCTAGATGCCTTTTGGATGCCCTTTACACCCAACAGAGCATTTAAAGAAAACCCTCGTATCGTTTCCCGTACTGAAGGAGTTTTCTGCCATACGGATGATGGTCGTAAAATTTTAGATGCAACGGCGGGCCTGTGGTGCGTTAACGCCGGACATGCTCGTCCGCAAATTGCAGAAGCAATTGCTAAGCAAGCCCACGAGCTGGATTTCACCTCGCCTTTTAACTTCGGCCATGACATCGGTTTCGAGTTTGCTGAACGCTTAATTCAGCACACCCCAAACCCGCTGAATAAAGTGTTCTTCGCCAATTCGGGTTCAGAAGCGGTCGAAAGTGCGCTGAAGATTGCACTGGCCTACCAGAACTCCCGTGGCAAATCAGGCAAGTTCAAGCTGATTGGACGTGAAATGGCCTACCACGGTGTTAACTTCGGCGGCATCTCCGTCGGCGGCCTGACACCAAACCGCAAAGGCTTCGGTCCCCTGCTACCGGTTGATCACCTGCCGCACACGCTGGATCTGGAGAACAATACGTTCAGTAAAGGTTTGCCAGAAGCCGGGCTTGAAAAAGCTGATGCACTGGAAGAGCTGATCAAGTTCCATGATGCCAGCAGCATTGCCGCGGTTATCGTAGAACCGATCAGCGGTGCCGGTGGTGTGATTCTGCCGCCAAAAGGCTACCTGAAACGTCTGCGCGAAATCTGTACAGCCCATGACATCCTGCTGATCTTTGATGAAGTGATCACTGGCTGGGGCCGACTCGGTTCAGCATTTGCCGCTGTCGAGTTTGATGTGGTACCGGATATGATCGTATCCGCAAAAGGGATCACCAACGGTATCGTTCCGCTGGGTGCCGTGTTCGTTGCTGATCATATTCACGACACGATCATGGACAATGCAGCCGAAGGCGCTATCGAGTTCTACCACGGCTATACCTACTCGGCTAACCCTGTAGCCTGTGCGGCAGGCCTGGCGACGCTGGATATTTATGAGCAGGAAGGCCTCCTGACCCGCGCCGCTGGCGATATCGGCGAATACTGGGAGAACGCCCTGCACTCCTTAAAAGATATCGAACAGGTTGTGGATATCAGAAACTATGGCTTGATCGGCGCTGTGCAGTTTAAGCAGCCAGCCGGCACCACAGCGCCTATCGGTGGGAAATTCCAGGTCGCCTGTTATGACAACGATGTCATGATTCGCGCAATGGGCAACATCATCGCCTTCTCCCCACCGCTGACGATCAACCCTGAAGAAATTGACCAACTGATTGCGGCTATCCGCAAGACGGCTAAAGAGCTTTTCTAAGGAAGGTGCAAATAAGTCCTGTGGCGACTCTGGCTTTCGGGAAGGTTCACAATCAAGGAAGTACTTTGCCGTAATACCCAATGGGGCACACTGTGTCTGGACCTTACAAAAAGTGCTGACACCGAGTGTAGACTTTCCCGAAAGCCCCGTAGGGCAAGCCCTTAAGCCTGCATCTGCGGTGTTGCAGTTTTTGTTAAGGACTATGGCCATTGACTACAAACTGCGCCTGGCATCTGCAGGCTTACGGGCTTGC
>JAGSHA010000325.1 GCA_023954795.1 Oceanospirillaceae bacterium
GTCCTCATAATACGCGCCAGAACCGCAACAAAAAAGGCCGCATTTTGTGCGGCCTTTTGTGAAATAAGGGGTTACGCGTCAGTGTCGTAACATACTGTCCTGTTCATCGACCAGTTCGCACCAGTCAGAATCGCAATCCAGTGATTCTTTCAGAAATCTGGATTGCGAGGAGGTCCAAAAAGTCGCTTCTGTCAGCTTGATGTCACCACTGTAGAGGCGATGTGTACTGACGAAGTGTTCGATATCCTTATCGCTGCTTGGCAAGCCTAGCTGGTTAAACAGGGTATTCAGGCTATGCACGGACATGTCCATCACACTCTCCCAACAACTTTAAAAGGTATCGATTAGAGTGTTAATCAGGATTGTAAAACTGCCAAACCCGACTTCTTTACTTGGTCCTTCTTCGGGCAGATAGCATCTCTTTAGCCGTCACACATGCCAGTGCGCCGACAACTACGAGAACTGAGTTTGCGATCGGGTTTTCAATCCCACCACTGAGCTTCATAAGTGCAGCGGCAATCAGGAAACCTCCAAACAAACATAATACGGCGGTCAGCAGGTTCATCATGATGGTATGGCCTGACCGATCAGGGGCGCGTACAAACAGCACCAGCGCAGAGAGTACAAAGCCGGAGAGAGAGATCCAGGAGGCAAGCGATTCAGACATAAAAGAGACACACTGCTGTTAGAGAGTTAAGACATTGTTTTTAACACTGCTTTTAGTAGAAGGGAAGGCGGAGTCACCCTCTTAGCACGCGCCATTAGTAGTGATTTAGGCTATTATAGCGGTCAAATTTTATTCCAGATTCCAGAGTATCGAGTTTCATGAGCAAGAAGACGGTCCTGACCGGTATCACGACTACAGGCACTCCACATGTGGGTAACTACCTGGGTGCAATCAAGCCCGCGATTGATGCGAGCCACAACCCGGAATACAGCAGCTTCTTTTTTCTGGCGGATTATCATGCGTTGATTAAATGCCATGATGCAGACCGTGTTGCGCGTTCATCCCGTGAAGTGGCGGCAACCTGGCTGGCTATGGGTCTGGATACGGATGTGACAACCTTCTATCGTCAGAGTGATATTCCTGAAATTCCGGAGTTGACCTGGATTCTGACCTGCATGTGCTCTAAGGGGCTGATGAACCGCGCTCACGCGTACAAAGCGTCCGTTGATGCGAACCGTGATGCTGGCAAGCAGGATCTGGACGACGGTGTCACGATGGGCCTGTTCAGTTATCCGATCCTGATGGCGGCGGATATTCTGATGTTTAACGCCGATATTATCCCGGTAGGGAAGGATCAGATTCAGCACATCGAGATGGCGCGTGATGTAGCCGGGCGTTTTAACCATACCTATGAACCGCTGTTTACGATGCCTGAAGCGTTGGTTGATGAGCAGACTCAGCTGATTCCGGGGTTGGATGGTCGTAAGATGTCCAAGAGCTACGACAACACGATCCCTCTGTTCTGCTCCTCCGATGAGCTGCGCAAACTGGTCAATCAGATCAAAACGGATACCCGCATGCCGGGTGAGCCCAAAGATCCGAATGACAGCACATTGTTCCAGCTATACAGCTGCTTTGCCGATGATGCGGAACAGCAGCAGATGCATGACAAGTTCCTCAATGGCATCGGCTGGGGTGATGCGAAGAAAGAGCTGTTCGAGTTTATGGACGCTAAGCTGAGTCAGCCGCGTGCGCTATACAACGAGCTGATGGCGAATCCGGCAGACGTTGAAGCGGTACTGGAAAAAGGTGCTGTTAAAGCGCGTGAGAAGTCGTCTGACCTGCTGGACAAAGTCCGCATTGCGGCGGGTATCCGCCCGCTGACCCATGTTGCCAGCAGCGCGAAAGCAGAGAAGAAAAAGAAAGAAGTCTCCGAAGAAGCGATGGCGCGCGCAGAAGCGGGGCGTCGTCGGGGTATCCTGATGCAGCTTAAACCGCAATTGGATGAAGTGCAGGCGGCAGATGACAAATCCGCGGCGGCACAGACATTGATTGCCAGTAAAGAAGCAGAAGTTGAAGGTCTGAAGAAGAAAGCTAAGCAGAAAGCTCAGAACGAACTGGACCTGTTGCGCGAAGAGTTGGCTGAATTGCTGGGCTGATCTGCTCATACAGTGATAAACGGAGAGAAGACGATGTATAACACGCTGATTACTGCTACTGAGCTGAACACACTGATATCTGGTAGCAGTGTGCTGATTCTGGATTGTCGTTTCAGTCTGGCAGGGCAGGGATCTGCTGACTACGGTCAGCGTGTATACAACGAAGATCACCTGCCGGGCGCAGTTTTTATGCATTTGGAAGATGACCTCTCTTCGCCTATTCTGCCAACAACTGGTCGTCATCCGTTGCCCGATGTGGATAAGTTATCTGCCAAGCTACAGCAAAGTGGGCTCAAGAAGGATCAACAGGTTGTTGTCTACGATGACTGCGGTGGTGCGATGGCTGCACGTACGTGGTGGTTGTTACGTTACCTGGGACATGATGCCGTCGCATTACTCGATGGTGGCTATCCTCAGTGGACAGCACAAGGCTATGCCGTTTCTCGGGATGTTGTTGAGCCAGAGGAGGGGGACTTCATCCCTCAGCTGCGTGCAAGTATGAACGTGCCGGTGGATGACGTGGTCCGTGAGACGTCTAAGGCACATTTTACTTTGATCGATGCACGCGGCGCAGAGCGTTATCGTGGTGAGCAAGAACCGATTGATCCGGTGGCGGGGCACATTCCTGGCGCGTTGAACCGTCCACTGACGGATAACCTGCAGGACGGTTGTTTTAAGTCTGCGGATCAGCTATCAGAGGAGTGGCGTGCACTGTTGGATGGCCGTACCGCCGATACGGTTGTGCATTATTGCGGTTCGGGCGTAACGGCTTGCCATAATCTGTTATCGATGGAAGTCGCCGGATTAAGTGGTGCAAGAATCTATGCCGGTTCCTGGAGTGAGTGGATTCGCGATCCGGCACGTCCGGTCGCGACCGGCGAATAAGCGAGTTACGTTCTGATCTGGGTCGGCATTGCCGGCCCTTTTTGTAAGCAGGCTGTTTTACCCTCCGTTTTACATCTATAGCTGATACCTATCAGTCTCTTTATTGAAATCAAATACCCCTGTCTCTGCTAGCTGGTTATACTTTTCTTGTTTTCTCTATGAGCACAGGGAGTTTCATATGTCCGCCCGTCCCCAGTTGGGTATTACCGCCGCGGCGAATAGCGCTGCCTTATTTCTGACTTATAACCAATCCAGTGCTGAAGGCGCGCTGGCCAACGTTCTTAACGTGCTGCGCCAGATTCCTGCGCTGGAAGCTGAGTATCGAACGCAATATCCTGACGCTGATTTTCACGCCGTGGCTGCGATTGGCAGTGGATATTGGGGCCGTCTGAGTGCACATAAACGTCCAGCTGAATTAGCACCGTTTCCGGCACTGGAAAATGGTGACAACGTTGCGCCGTTCACACCGGTTGATCTGTTATTTCATATTCGTTCTGAACGTAAAGACCTTAACTTTCAGTTTGCCTCGGCATTGAGCGCACAATTGGGAGATGCGGTTGAGCTGGTGGAAGAGGTGGAAGGTTTCCGATATCTGGATAGCCGTGATTTGACGGGCTTTGTCGATGGTACGGAAAACCCTGAAGGTGAGCATCGTATGGATGTGGCCGTTGTCGGGGATGAAGATCGCGCTTTTTATGGCGGTTGTTACATTCATATTCAACGCTATGTTCACAATATGGCCCACTGGAACCGTCTGCAGGTCAAAGCGCAGGAGGACATTATGGGACGCACTAAAGCGGAGAATATCGAATACGCAGGTGCCGATAAGGCACTCACCGCTCATACAAAGCGCACCTCGCTGAAAGACAGTAACGGTAACTCAGTAGAGATTTTGCGTCACAGTATGCCCTACGGCGATATGCAGGCGTGTGGTTTACTGTTTGCCAGCTATTGCCGAAATAATCAGAACTTCCGGTTGATGCTGGAAAGTATGGTAAGCGGTGATGGGGAAGGGCATACCGATCACTTGCTGAAATACACCCGTGCAGTGACGGGTGCTGCGTTCTTTGCGCCTTCTGTGGAAGGGTTGGCCGAGTTGGGCAGTTAATTTCCCAGTACTCGACCGCTGATTACGCCTGCTCGTTGAGCGGGCGTTTCAAGTAGGGTACTAACAAAGCATCGCCAAATAACACCAGAAAGTGAAAGAGCA
>JAGSHA010000321.1 GCA_023954795.1 Oceanospirillaceae bacterium
AAATTGTTGCCGTGGTTAGATCGTATAAACCGAATGCTTTACGGTAGCCGGTCACCGCTGAACTGGTTCACTAAACGCCGTCATATGCGTATCAAAGCCCGGCGTCCGACAGAAGAACCTAATCATCTGCACAATGGCAGCGGTTTGGGGTTGGTTTATTTAGGACCGGAAGGTCAGCCAACCTCCATCAGTGTGTTGGGTGCAAATGGCAGCCGCACTCACTTCCCCGATCCAAAAGGCGAGCAACCTCTGGTCAGTGACTAGAGGTTTTCTGGACTCAGTGTTTCACTGGGAATCAGCAAATACAATGCAGCGTTTGCTGTGCAGGAACAAGCGTCGCTCTATGTGATAGCGCACGGCGCGGGCGAGGGTGACACACTCTATGTCACGTCCTTTGGCGGTCAGGTCTTCCGGGTAATAGGTATGATCGACGGGCTCTATGCCTTGCGTGATAATCGGGCCTTCGTCCAGATCAGTATTCACATAATGTGCAGTAGCACCGACCAGCTTAACCCCTTTTTCATAGGCTTGATGATAAGGGCGTGCACCTTTAAATCCGGGGAGCAGCGAGTGATGGATATTGATCGCCCGTCCCGATAGCTTGGCACACATATCCTCAGACAATACTTGCATGTAGCGGGCGAGTACTACTAGGTCGGCCTGGCTGTCACAGATGATCTTCCATACATCCGCTTCTTGCTGGGCCTTGGTTTCCGCAGTAATCGGCAAGTGGTAATAGGGGATGTTGTGCCAGTCTGCCAGTGCTTTCAGATCAGGATGGTTGGAGATAATGGCTGGGATCTCAATGGGGAGCTGGCCTGTGCGGTAGCGATACAGCAGGTCATTGAGGCAGTGATCAAATTTTGAAACCATGATCACGACTTTGTATTTCAATGCACTAGGGCTGAGCGTCCACTCCATACCATATTTCTCGGCCCGTACCCGAAAAGCATCACGAAACGCCTGTTCATCAAATTCATCTTCCGGTCGGAATTGTGCGCGGATAAAAAAGTGCTGATGCAGGCGGTCGTCGAACGATTGCAGGTCGGTAATGTACTGGCCTTGTTGGTAGAGTAAGCCGGTCACTGCGTCGACAGTGCCCAGCTGACTGGGGCAATGGGCCGTTAAAATCCAATGTTGCTCAGACATCATCAGCACTCCTGTTTATGATTATTTTCACAGAGTATGGAACTCAAGCGATCATATAAGTGTAGGTGCTGAAGAGGATTTTTTAACCAACCAGATCCAGATAACGCGCGCGGAATTTTGCACCGCGTGCCTCTGTCAGTTGTGCACAACGCTCTACATCGACCCCTTCAAGACCGTCGATGGCGGTTGCTGATACATCAGGGATGACTTTAGCGGCGGCGGCAATAAATGCCAGCACCTCGGCATGGGAGCCTTTCATGCTGGGTTCGCAGTGCAGGTTGTACGTAGCTTCGTCCTGCGCATTGAGGGAGATAGAGAGCGCATCGATACATTCTGCCATATCGGCAGTGACATCGCGTTTATGCACCCGATTGGCGAGCCCGTCAGTATTAATACGAGTGCGTCCCCCTTTGGCTTTAACCGTGTGTGCAATTTTCAGGAGATCTTTCAGGCGTAAGGTGGGTTCACCGTAACCGCAAAAGACGATCTCAGCATATTGGGTTGGGTCATCGATCAGACGGATAATCTCTTCGACATCCGGGCGTTCAGACAGATAGAGTTCATGACCTTTTACTTCCGTGCAGCCGTTGTGTTTGGGGCAGAAGGTGCAGGCCAGGGTGCAGCGATCCGTTAGATTGACGTACAGTCGGTCATCAATCTGGTATACCAGCGTGTCGGGTTCTGTATTCGCGTAGCGTCTGCTTGGATTGGGGCGTTTAATGCTCATTACTTCCGGGTCGATCTCTGTCAGGTTAATACAACGATATAAAGATCAGGCGGCCAATTCATCATAGATCGCGTTCAGTACAGACCACTTACGCACGCACCAGTCTGGCGCTAACAACAGGTCTTTATTTGCAGTGCCCGTTAAACGGTGGAAGGTCTGCTCGCTAGGAGCTTGTCTTATGATCCGTGTAACGATGTCAACGTACTGGCTTTGGCTCAGGTTAGGGATCGTGCCTTGCTTGATCTGCCGTGCCATCTGCGTACCTTTTACAACATGCAGTGGATGTATTTTAAGCCCATCGGTCCCCAGGTCAGTCACCATTGATGCAGCATCGATACTTGCTTCAAGTGATTCGCCGGGCAGGCCGACAATAAGGTGCGTACACACTTGTAAGTCGTAGGCTTTGGCGCGTCTGATAGCGTCTTTATAACATGCTACATCATGTCCTCGATTGACCTGCCTCAGCACATCATCGTTTGCTGACTGAAGACCCAACTCCAGCCAGACTTCGTGACCTTGTTGCTGATACTCCGCTAGCAGCCTCAGTACGGCATCCGGTACGCAGTCGGGTCGGGTACCAACCGATAAGCCAATCACGTCCGGTGTGCTCAGTGCGGTTTGATAGCGTTGTTCGAGAACGTTCACATCAGCGTAGGTGCTGGTGTATGCCTGGAAATAGGCGATGAACTTTTCTGCGTTCTTTTTCTGCCCCACAACTGACTTACCTTCGCATAGCTGTTGTTCAATGCTCGGCGCTTGTTGCGCGTTGATGTTGAACGATGCGTTGTTGCAGAACGTGCAGCCTCCGATACCTTTACTGGCATCCCGGTTCGGACAGGTAAATGCGGCATTGATCGATACCTTATGTACTTTCTGGCCGTACTTGGCACGCATTGCCTTACCGAAGGTGTTTACGTAACGGGTCAGATCCATAGCGATGCCTTGTGAGTGTAGTGATGAACAGAAGTAGGGCAGGCTAGCGTTATCCGCTCCGAGCAGCGTTGACGGTTATCAAGCCCGCTGACTTAAGTTGGCGTTGGTTCTAACCGGGGAAGAAAGCTGGCTCCTATCGTTTGATCATAAACATCGGCTGTGCAACCCGCGTCTGTTTAAGAAAGCCCACAAGCCTGCGTACCTTGAGCGGTGCATATCGATGCTTAGGATGAATGGCATTAAACGGGCTCTGATCTGTCTGGTGCTCCTTGCGCTGGCGTAAGCCGTAAAAATCCAACGCGCCAGCCATGATATGTTATCAACTAGATTGAATGTGTTTGTCTATGATATGTGTTTTGTGCATATCACCTATAGAGGTGGCTATATTTTTACACGGTAATACGACCGGTAAGCTAAGGTGAATTAAAGACTTTGTTAGTGAGGTTGAAACCGTGGCGCTTTGGCAAAAACTATTGCTGGTGTTATCCAGTGTAACGCTCTTTGGGGTGGCACAGGCCGATGAGGGTCGCTCCAATCCCGAGATTGTACGGCCGGCAAAGTTGCTGACGATTGATAATCCTCTGGCGCAGCAGATCAGGACCTTTCCCGCAGAAGTAAAAGCGACATCGCGAACCGAGCTGGCTTTTCGTATTTCTGGGGAGTTGACTGAACTGGTTGCGCAGGAAGGGCAGCCCGTACAGAAAGGCCAATTGCTGGCGCGGTTGGATCCGGCCGATTATAAGGTGGTGCTGGATCAGCGTCGTGCCCAGTATCGCCTCGCCAAAGCCCAGTATGATCGTTTCGATAAGATGTTAAAGCGTAAGTTGGTGTCGGCATCGCTGTACGACGAAAAGCGGGCTGAGCTGGATGTCGCGAGAGCCGCACTCAAGCGCGCTGAGCTGGATGTGAAATACACTGAACTGCGCGCACCTTACGACGGAACCGTGTCACACCGTTTGGTCGAAAACTACCAAAATATTCAGGCCAAAGAACCGGTCATCGTCATCCAGTCCGGTGACCAGATCGATATCGAGTTTCAGGTACCTGAGTGGATTGTCGCCTTGCCGACCAAACCTGATGCCCGCGATCAGCGGGCTGATATTTTCTTTGATGCCTTGCCTGGTAAAAGCTTTAAAGCCGAGTATCGCGAGCGAACCGCTGAGGCGGACCCCAAAACAGGCTCCTATTCTGTGACACTCAGTATGAAGCAGCCAAAAGCGCTGGAGGTCTTTCCGGGCATGACGGCATCTGTTCAGTTTGATCTTACACGTGTATTTGAGCTGGAAAGTCTGCGGTTTATCCTGCCGGTAGAGGCGGTATTTGCGGCTGAAGATAGGCCCGCTGACAGTCAATTCCGTCAGATCTGGAAAGTAGCGCCCGATACGATGCGTGTTAGTCGTGCAGATGTGGAGGTCGGAAAAATCAC
>JAGSHA010000426.1 GCA_023954795.1 Oceanospirillaceae bacterium
AATGGAGGTCTATCCCTTCAGCTGGCTGTTCTATCTGACGTTCATTTTCCTGACAACCTTCGCGTTTCTGAACATGGTGATCGGGATTGTAGTGAACGTGATGGAAAACGAACACGCAGAAGAGGAGCGGGAAAAAGCAATCGCTGAAGGCCAGATAACTATTGATGATCTTTCAAATCAGATCAATGAGTTAAAGGCTCTTATTGAAGCCCAATCTAAAGAAAAAGATAGAGTTTGAGCGCAAGCACACATCACTTCTGTAACGTTTAGATTCTATAAAAAAGCCCCGCCCAGCACTCTGCTGACCGGGGCTTTTTTCGTATTCAAACGGCACTACTTTTCGAAAGCCTGAACCATTGAATCCAGCTGCCCCATAAGCTTATGTAATTCAAGACTGGCTTCGCTGGTTTGGCGAGAGGCCTTGCGATTTTCGCCTGACAAATCGCGGATCGAACTAATGTTTTGATGGACATCAGATACCACCGCAGTTTGTTCCTCTGATGCCGTCGCAATCTGTGTGCAGCGGTCAGACACTTCAGCCATCATGCTTTGTACATTTACAAACGCATCGTCTGTTTTCCGTGTAGCCAGCAAGACATTAGCGGTTTCTTTTTCGCTTTCCTGCATGATTTGAACGTTTTTGTTCACGGCACTCTGAACATGTTCTACGACCGCTTTAATTTCTTGTGTAGAGTTTTGTGTACGGACCGCGAGTGTTCGTACTTCGTCAGACACCACAGCAAATCCACGACCATGCTCGCCTGCCCTCGCCGCTTCGATGGCAGCATTCAAAGCCAGCAGATTTGTCTGGTCAGCAATATCGTTGATCACCGACAGTACGTTACCGATCTCATCAGCCTGCGATTGCAGCTCCTTAGAGGTAATCGCCGCCAGCTTGACCTGTTTCTCCAGTGCTTCGGTATTCTTAATCACTTCTTGTAGCGCGGTACGTCCATCTTCTGTGACCGAGCAGGCATTTTGGCTGACCTGAGACGTTTGCTGTGTGTTCAGCGCAATCTCTTCAGTCGCACTTGCCATCTGGCCTACGGCACTGGCAACCTGATCAGTTTCGTTATCCTGCCGACTAAGCCCGTTGTCGGTATTCTTAATTGCGTTATCAGTCAGACCAACCGCACTTCTGATTGTCTGGTTGATATCCGCCAATCGTCCCAGCACAGTACGGTTACGCGCATCCTGCATGGTCATTGCCAGCTGAATGTCGCCAAGCTCATCACTGGAATCACAATAGATCAGCTTGATCAGAGAGTTTGACGCAATATTCTGTGCGGTGCTTTTAAGAGCTGAGATCTTCCGTGTACGCCAGCTCCAGACAGAAGCTACCGATATCCCCGTTATCGCGGTAACAACCGCAGAGGCAATCGGCCCGTGCAGAAGGTAACTCGCAACACTACCAACAGCCACCAGCCCTACAGAGGCCAGTAATGCAGACGTATTAACTTTGCTTTGGCTGAGCAAACGATTGAGCTTACCTTGAGTGATCAAAGCATAGATGGACTCAGCTTTTCTCTTCTGCTTATCGGATGGGCGTGTACGAACAGACTGATAGCCAACTTTGACACCATTTTCGTACAGCGGCGTAACGTACGCATCAACCCAGTAGTGATCACCATTAGCGCAACGGTTTTTAACGATTCCGCGCCAGGCATGATCGTTTTTTAGAGAATCCCAGAGATTGCCGAATGCCTCTTTAGGCATATCGGCGTGTCGGACGATGTTGTGAGGTTTGTTTTGAAGCTGTTCGAGAGAAAAGCCGGAAACACTACAAAAGGCATCATTTGCATATAGGATCTGGCCTTTTAGATCAGTGGTCGAGATGAGTTGTACATTCTCAGGTACCAGAACTTCCTTCTGGGAGGACGGCTGAACTTTCATGCAAACTCCTTTTTTCACCCTTTCGAAAACTAAGAGAAAAATCCAGATGGTTACAATATTTACACGCGGTCAGGATTTGGTCGCTAGGCTAAACCAATTTCTGAACGGTTACTATTCCTATTTAGATGTACTTTAATTCCATCAAATACCCGCTGCTCAAGCACCAATAATACTTAATACATATATGATATTATAAATACAGCGAAGCATTATTAGGTCGCTTTGTTTAGAAAGCAGTGTAGACAAGTATCGGAACAAACATTAAAAAATAATTTCGGCGTCTTCAGGCTGCCATAATGCATACTTCTTCATCACGACCTGAAAAAGCTCTGACTCCAGGAATTGCTCCAACCAATGCTGCAGTGCGTGATAGGACGTCGTTTCGAACCAACGCTTATCAACGTGCGCACACTGCCGGATGAATGGTAGCAATGCTGCGTCTGCCAAAGAAAAACGCTCTCCCAGCAGATAGCCACCACCCGTTTCTAATTGATGGTTTAATTTGCTAAACCACAGCTCGCACTGATCTCGATAGTATTCTGGACTGTGTTCTGGATACCGGTCTGCATATTTGTAGCGATCCAACCAAGGTTTGAATTCCTGATCGTTTGTTGTCACAAGTACGTCGACTGCCTGTATGAGATCTCCTTCGTTACCCAACCAGAGATGAGGGTCAGACTTTTTTAGCGCCCATTTCATGATGTCGTAGCTTTCATCAATCACCTGACCATCCGGTAACTGCAATACCGGCACGGTTGCTTTATGAGAGATGGCAAGCATCGCTGGTGGTTTATCCCTTAATACGATTTCACGCAACTCCACCCGAACTCCTGCCGAAGCCAATGCAAGTCTGGCACGCATAGCGTAGGGACAACGTCGAAAGGAATATAAGATGGGCAAAGAACGCGCGGACATAGGAAACCTGTTTGTATTCAGTCACAAAAGAAACCGCATTATCATCTGCTACGCAGAATTAACAAGGATGATCGTTATCCCGGAATAAACACTTCGATTCTTGAGGCTTTGATTCGGGTTGGAAAACTATCGATATCCTCTGTCGCGGGCGGTGCAAGCACTTCGCCTGTACGTAAGCAAAAGCGTGCACCATGGCGTGGACAGATCACTTCAGTACCTTCTACAGGCCCTTCATGAAGTTCACCGCCATCATGAGGACATAAATTCTCAACGGCAAAAACTTCTCCATTTACATTGATCAGCAATAAACTGATATTGCCTACAGGGATGACCATCCGGTTGTCTGGAGGCAAGTCGCTTAGTGCACA
>JAGSHA010000335.1 GCA_023954795.1 Oceanospirillaceae bacterium
AGCATCACGCTGGAAGAAGCTGGTACGCAACGTGGCTTTGATCAGCTCAAGGAAACGACGCAGAATCTGGTCTTCGTTGAGGTTCGCCACTTTATCCAATGCATCAATGATACTGGACTCAATTCGACCGGCGAGTGCGGCAACCTTGTCGCTGCCCTGACGCTGCGGCTCAAAACGCGCTCGGAACAGTGCGACCAGCAACCGAGTCACCTGAATGTGGCTGGACAGCGCTCCGGCAATATACGGCTGAGAGAAACCAAAACGGATCTGCTGACTGTAACGGGAATAGGCACGCAGCATCGCCACTTCGCGCCAGTTCAGGTTTGCGCCTATTACCAGCTGATTGAATTCATCGTTTTCAGCCCCGCCGCTCCAGATTTTGGCGAAGGCATCCTGGAAGACGTCCTGCACTTCATCCAGTTCAACCGGCTCAGAACCCTGATAGATCAGCGTGAAATCATGCATCCAGTACTGGCGACCGTCTTCACGGCGTACCGCGTAAGGGTGCTCACCCACCACGCGCATGCCGAGGTTTTCCAGTACCGGAATGACATCGGACAATACCAATGGCTCATCGGCGACAAACAGTTTGAAGCGCAGGATTTCGGAGCTTTGCTCCAATACACGGTAGAAGCTCATCGTGATCGGCTGTTCGTCACTCAGGGCTTCAATGCGCTGAATATCGTATACCGCACTGGCAGGGCCAAAGTGTTCGCGGTACGCGCTGGTAAATGCAAAGCGGTAGCTGTGCAGCAGTCGGTTGCCCTGCTCTTCACCGCAGACATCGGTCAATGCAGCGTGCAGATCATCGCTCCAGTCGCGGGAGATGTTCACCACATCCTCTTCCAGCTTGGCCATATCCAGCGCCGGAGGGTTATCCGGGTCGATACGCAGCACAAACTGTACACGGGCCAGAACAGATTCACTGAAGGTAGTGGTGAAGTCAGTACCGGTGGCACCGGTCGCCTTCATCAACAGGTCCTGAATCTGCAAACGCAGTTCGGTGGAGAAAATGTCACGCGGTACAAAATAAAGGAAGGTCATGAACTGATTGCAACGATCCGCACGCACCAGCAAACGGGCTTTGCGGCGTTCGTTCAGACTGAAGATGCCCATGGCGATCTCCAGCAGCTGTGCTTCAGTGGTCAGGACCAGTTCATCACGTGGCAGATCATTCATGATCTGCAGCAGATGCTTACCGTTGTGGCTGCGAGGATCAAAGCCGGTGCTTTCCAGTACGGCTTTAGCTTTGTCGCGCACAACAGGGATCGCGTGCATCGGCTCGGAGTATACCGCCGAGGTGTACAACCCGTGGAAACGGATCTTACCCACAACGTTGCCGTCTGCATCAAACTGCTTCAGTACAATGCGGTCCATATAGGCCGGACGGTGTACCAGTGAGTAACCTGCATCTTTTGCAAACATCAGCGGCGACGGCTCCAGCAGGAACTCACGCTCAGCGTCACGCAGTTCACCCAGGCTGCTGCCTGAAGCAGCGGATTTATCCAGCTTAAAGATACCCAGCTCAGAACCCGCCACCGGCATCACCTGCTCACCTTCGATACGGATCTCATCGTATCCGAGGAAGGTAAAGTGATCATCCAGCATCCAGCGCAGGAACGCCTGAATCTCTTCTTGCTCGCCCTGCTTTTCCAGATCAGCCAGCATCGCTGCGGCGCGACCCTGCATCTCGGAATAATCGCTGACCGCCACATGTACATGCTTGAGTACTTTATGCAGCGCGGCGAAGATCGCTTTTAACTCAGCATCATCACTGGTGCGATCGACTTCAAGATAAATAAACGACTCGGCGGACGCGCCTTCTGCAGACTTGTCACACAACTCCAGCAGATCACCGTTCTCGTCACGACGGGTAAACAGGATCGAATTGTGGATTGTGTGAATCACCAGACCACGGCGGTTCAGTGCCATACGGACCGAATCAACCAGAAACGGCATATCGCTCTGCACGATCTCGATGACGGTATGCTGGGCACGCCAGCCGTGTTGTTCGAGATCCGGGTTGTAGAGGCGTACCTTTGGCGCTTCTGCATTAAAGTTCTGCAGGAACTGCCAACACGACAATGTCGCGCCGTAGAGGTTATCCAGAGAGCGTTCATTCAGCTCTTCGTGGGTCGCGGTCTGATAGTAACGACTTGAAAAGTCGGTCACCTGCGTGGCCATATCGGCAGACAGACGTTGCTGTAAAAGGTCAGTAAGCGGTGACAGCAACGAACTGCTGTCGCAGAGTTGGTCAGACATTGTCGTTTATTTATCCTGTTTAGACGTTAATTTTATAGTTATGCAAGTATAGAAGTATGAACAACTTAGTGCTGCTCAATACGTAGATTCTTTTCCCGAATTTCCACCTCAAAACAGGACAAACTCCCGTTTTTTTGACCTTTTCTTACCGGATGATTTTTAGCTCAGTTTTTAAGCAAAAGGACGGAGCAATTGGCGCGCTCAACGACCCGTGCAGACACTGATCCAAGTAGAAATTCGTCTACTCGCGAACGATGATGGGCGGACATCACCACCAGATCGATCGCCTTATCTTTTACATATCCCACAATTTGCTCAGCCGGTGAACCTTCATACACTTTCAATACAGGCTTCACATCTTCCGGCAACTCATCCCTGGCAAATTGCTTAAACTGACGTGCTACTTCGGTCACCGCTTTCTGGTGCTCTTTCTCGCTGAAGAACGAAGCGACCAGCGAGTTACTGAAACCCGGCACAACGGTGATCAAATGTAACTCTACCCCGTTTTCACGAACTTCCCTTAGGGCCAGTTGAAGGGACTTTTTAGTGAACTCTGGCTCCGCCAGATCCACCGGTACTAGTACTTTTGTAAACATCAGCCATTCCTCCGGCAATACCCGGCTACACGAAAATGTAGCCGGGATGCACTTGTTTATGCTGCGACAGGTTGTGCCGCAGGTTCTTCTTTACGACGACGTCGCTGCAATACGATCAGCAAAGCCAGCAAGGCGATCGCCGGAATATAGATCAGCTGTTTTGGCGGCTGCACTTGTGGTGCTTCCGCCCCGGTAATCACTTGATCGAAGGCCAGACCGGCATGTTCCGCCACACTGTCAAAGCCCACGTAGTCGACGATGGTTTTGCCATCTTTGTCCAACAATTCGATACCGGTTGATGCCAGTCGCGCGGCGCCGTCTTCACCTTCACCCAGATTCAGGATCGCCAGGAAGGAACGCGCGTTACCCACATCATCTTCACCATCAATCCAGATTCGCAGCTCAGTACCCGGTTGCAGATTCCCTGCTTCCTGCACCAGTGCGGACGGACTGATCTGCTGATACGGTTCTACGATGCGGTCCATCCAGAAACCCGGACGGAACAGCGAGAACGCAATCAACAGCAACAGACAAGTTTCGTACCAGCGGTTACGGGCAAAGAAGTAACCCTGAGTGGCCGCGGTGAAGATCAGTATGGCGATGGTCGCCACGATAAAGACCTGAATCCCCTCCAACCATGTCACATCAATCAGCAACAGGTCGGTATTGAAGATAAACAGGAATGGCAGCGCGGCCGTACGTAAGCTGTAGCTAAACGCCTGGAAACCCGTCCGGATAGGATCACCACCGGAGACGGCTGCCGCGGCAAATGAGGCCAGACCAACCGGTGGGGTCACGTCTGCCATGATGCCGAAGTAGAACACGAACAGATGCACCGCGATCAGCGGTACGATCAGTCCGGATTCCTGACCCAGTGAGATCACCACTGGCGCCAGCAAGGAGGAAACAACAATGTAGTTGGCCGTGGTTGGCAGACCCATACCCAGAATCAGGCTGAGAATTGCAGTCAAAATCAGCATCAGCAGCAGGTTGCCCATCGACAACACTTCTACCAGGTCCGCCAATACAGACCCCACACCAGTTTGAGACACAGCACCGACGATAATACCGGCGGTCGCGGTCGCAATACCGATACCGATCATGTTGCGCGCACCCACGATCAGGCCATCAACCAGTTCATTGGCACCCTGACGCAGACGTGCTCCCAGATTCCCTTGCTGGCGGAAGTACGCCATCAGGGGACGCTGAGTAACCAGAATCACGATCATCAG
>JAGSHA010000225.1 GCA_023954795.1 Oceanospirillaceae bacterium
ATGTCTGGCATCCTCGATGAAAAGCTGGCGCAGCACTCAAGTGGTTTGGACGGTTTGCACGGCTTCTTTGAACAGGTGTTGTTCGAGCCCGCGCTGGGCGAGGAGGGGCAGGTCTGTATGTTGATTAAAACCCTGTCGGAGCTGACAGATACGCATGCTGAACTGCGGGCGCAAGCGATTGCTTCGTTAACTACGATGGAGCATCTGTTCACGGATATTATCCGTGACGCTCAGGTTTCAGGCGAGATCATCCGTGACGAGGACCCGCAGCGCGTGGCCCGTAGTCTGCAAGTTCAGTTGATTGGGATGCGCAGCTACTATCAAAGTACCGGTGATCAGGACGCGGTGCGTCATTTGCTGGATGATGCCTTCAGTCGGATTCGTGTTTGACAGACCGATCTTGAGCCGGCGGTTCATACCGGCTCAGTGTCAGGCGAGCATTATCGCACGCCTCCCTTATAGATAATCGGTGACGTCCAGTGTTTCACCGTGCATGTCGCCATTGACGGCCACATCGTATGCAATTGATGTATCAACCGCAGACACGCCGTAGGTTGAATCCATCCCCATCATCTCCATTGTCTCTTTTACAAACGCCGGTGCGACCACATTGACGCGAATGTTTTCCAGCTCCAGTGCTGCGGCTTTGACATAACTTTCCAGCGCACCATTAGCCATGCTGATTGTTGCACTGCCTGGCATCGGCTGGCGTGACAGAATGCCTGATGTCAGCGTGATTGAGCCGTGGTTGTTTACAAAGTCCCGCCCGATACGTATCAGGTTAATTTGTCCCATGAGCTTATTGCTCAGCGCCAGTGTGTAATCGGCATCGCTTTGCTCACTGAGCGGGCCGAAGTTAGCGAGGCCTGCGGTTGAAATGACGGCGTCAACGGGACCGGTTTTTTCAAACATCCCCTTAATAGAATCCGTATTTCCCAGATCAACCGTTACATCACCATCTCGATATCCTGCGGCGATGACTTCGTGTTGGTTGCTCAGACGATCTGCGACTGCTTTACCGATTGTGCCTGTTGCGCCAATGACCAGAATTTTCATGTTGTGCTCCACCTGTTGTGTTCGTTGATGGGGATAAGCGTATTCTTGTGCGTTAGAATGAAAAATAACGTCAAAAAGAAAACATTATTCTCATGAAAAGAAATATCGATCTGATCAAAGCGATGCGGACCTTTCTTGTGGTGGTTGAGCATCAGAGCTTTACGGCTGCGTCTCAGGCGCTGAATCTGGTCACCTCTGCGGTCAGTCGACAAGTGTCAGATCTGGAGAAGCACTTTGACTGCCAGCTGTTGTATCGCACTACTCGAGCGATGCATCTGACAGCAGAGGGGCAGTTTTATCTGGAGCAGTTTAAAGATGTGCTGGAACGGCTGGATTCGCTTGAAATGCTGACTTCAGAGCGCCAGCAGAAGGTGACGGGTCATCTGCGTATGACCACACCGATTAATATTGGCCGCTTGGGTATTCAGAAGAAGGTGAGTGATTTTCTGTGTTTGCATCCCGACGTGACGTTGTCGTGGATGTTGGTCAATCGCTTCGTGAACTTAGTCGAAGAGGGGGTTGATCTGGCGATCCGTGTGGGTGACTTGCCGGATTCAAGCCTGATAGCCCGCCAGTTCACAACGCTGAGTGTGCACTTTGTCGCCAGTCCTGATTATCTGTTGAAGCACGGTACACCCAAGCACCCTAAAGAGCTGGCCAATCATCAGTGTGTATTGGACAGTTCGATCCGTACGCCCAGGCGTTGGCGATACAATACGGATAAAGGGGAGCAGCAGGTGAGTGTGAAAGGCGCCATCGAGGTGAATCAGGGAGGACTCGCCGCAGAGTTTGCGGCAGCGGGGCATGGTGTCGCGTTGTTGCCGGAGTTTCTGGTGCAGGCGTATGTTGAGCGGGGGGAGTTGGTGCATATTCTTAGTGAGTATCAACTGCCGAAAGTGCCGGTATCACTGGTGTATCCGGCGAATCGTATGGCCAGTCCGGCACTGAAATCGCTGGTGGATTATCTGCTTGAGCACCGTCACAAAGACAAGGGCTGAAAAGAGTCGCAGGAGAGCGCGAAAAAAATTTCGCGCTATATTAGAAAGTTTCAGTACACAGGCGTTGACTCTGAAAAGAATATCTATAAAATAAGCGCCAGCTCGAAAGAAAGTCACTCGTTTATTAAGCTGCGTTACGTCGAAGTATTCATAATACCTCGTCCTGAAGTTCTTAAATAACAGTCAATTTTTCACGCTATTTACGCCTCTTGAAGGCACTCTTATTTATTTACGTTAGGAAAGATTATAATGGCTACTGTTACTGGCACAGTTAAATGGTTCAACGAAACTAAAGGTTTCGGTTTCATCGAACAGGAAAACGGCCCAGACGTATTCGCTCACTTCAGCGCTATCTCTGGTTCCGGCTTCAAAACTCTGACTGAAGGTCAGCGTGTTGAGTTCTCTGTTACTCAGGGCCAGAAAGGTCCTCAGGCTGAGAACATCGTAGCAATCTAATTTTAGATTCAGCTACAACCAATGTGAGCTAGCTTACGTTGGATGAAGAGAGGGTAAGGCTTTTGGGTCTTGCCCTTTTTTATTGCCTGCGTTTTACCTTTCCTACCCGTTTGTGAATCTCATCACAACCGATGGCTTTTCCCTTCTTTACGCTTTTTCTCACATTTTCCCCTTATTCGTTGCATATGGTTTAACCTCTATCCGCGACTAAGAAGGAGAGATGTAATGCGCATATGGATCTCTGGGCTGGCGCTGGCGATATCCTTATCGGGACAAGCTGCGTACGCTCATCAGCAGAACAGTGAGCAATGGGTTGGCTGGGAAGGCGAGCAACCCGGTGTGATACGCACATTGGTCGATATGTTGATCAGCCCTGCGTATGCCGAGGCGCAAATACGTGTTGATGGAAACTATCGGCTGATCAGTTCGAACGGTTTACCCGAGCACAACACGGGGCGCTTTCCCAATGCAAATAACCCGAATGCTATTCGCGAGCAATCGGTGACCTATCGGGTACCGGTAAAACCGATTTATCGGGAGCGTATAACCCCATTGGGGATGTGGCCGTTTGGTGTAGCAATCAACGGCGTGCCGTTTGATCCAGGTGCCGCCGAATTCTGGCGGCGTAATCCACGTTCCGGTTGGCAGTATGAAGCGCTGAGTGGGGCGGTAAACTTGGGTGTGGATCACAACAATGCTCATGTTCAGCCGACCGGTTCCTATCACTACCATGGACTGCCGACCGGCTTGCTGGAACGTTATTCTGATTCGAGTGTGCCGATTTTACTCGGCTATGCGGCGGATGGCTTTCCGATTTATGGGCCTTACGGTTATCGCAACCCCAATGATGATCGATCCGGGATGCAGAAGCTGAGAGGGAGTTATCAGGTGAAGGGCGGTCAGCGCCCTGATGGTCCCGGTGGCCGTTATGACGGCTCCTTTGTTCAGGACTACGAATATATCGTTGGTTTGGGAGATCTGGACGATTGTAATGGGCGCAACGGTGTCACGGCTGAATACCCCGAGGGCATCTATTACTACGTGGTAACGGATAATTTTCCGTTTATTCCCCGCTGCTTTCACGGAACGCCGGATCGCAGTTTTATGCGTGGTCCCGGTAGTGGTCAGGATCGTTCGGATGGTCAGGCTGTTGGTGACTCACCGCGGCAACACCCGCGTGGTATGAGGCAGTCGCAACGCGGATCAGGCGGAATGCGACGTCCGCCACAAGAGGCGATTGATGCGTGTAACGGCCGTGAAAAAGGTGACCGGGTGAACTTTACTACGCCATTTGGGCATAGGATTTCCGGTGTCTGCCAGCAGCGTGATGGCGAGCTGTTTGTTATTCCGGGTTAAGAATACGTTTTGTGTTGGGCGTGCACGCCATACTACCGCACCGGGTTACTAACACCCGGTGCGCTTCTACCTGTATCATGTAGCTCTCAAAATCTCTAACGGGTTTACAGCAGCACAATGAACAGACGTAAAAAGATCACACAGATTCTGACTAAGAAGGCTAAAAAGGCCAACGCTAGAAACCAGATATCCAACAAGCCGCGTTATGTCTCAAAAGCTGACCGCGAAAAGTTGGAAGATTCTGAATCTGACAACGCTGCTGTTGCCGAGTCATAGTAGGAGCTGATCATGCATTCCATCTCTGAACCTGATACGACTCAACCGGCCTACGGTGTGGGCGATACTTCTTTGCGGTCAGCGGGTGGTGTTGAAGGCGTCCGCGTACTGGTTGATCATTTTTACGATGCGATGGAGAGTCTGCCGGTTGCGGAGGGTATTCGTAAAATGCATCCGGATGATCTGGAAGAGTCACGCGACAAACTGGCGCGCTTTTTAAGCGGTTGGTTGGGTGGTCCAAAGCTGTACTCTGAGAAGTACGGCTCCATTCGTATTCCGCACGCACACGCTCATTTGCCAATTGGTACGGTTGAGCGAGACGCCTGGCTGGCGTGTATGGAGCACGCGCTGACCTTTATGGATTACCCTGACGATTTCAAAGCCTATCTTATGACACAGTTGTTTGTACCTGCTGAGCGCTGTCGTACGCGGGACTAACTGCTGAATGTGATCAGCGGACCCCGCAGTTCTGAAATGAATGAACACTGCGGGTTTGAGCCTGACGATTGTACACTGATGAACGTTTTTTAACCGAATCTCGATGCGCTCCTCGGTGCCGAGCGTGCACTGACTGAACAAAAAGTTGATCTCCCTCCACTTCTCCTGAAGAAATAGATCCATCCGGGTCGAAATTTCATCTCACTGAGCTATCTTTCTTATTCCGTGTTGGCGTTACTGCCCGCCGGAATTGTGTCTGAAACTTATCAGCAAGGAAGAATTATGGATATCGGTACTATCGTTGGTTTGGCCGTTGTTGTGGCATTGGTTTTGTTTGTGGTCAGCATCTACAACCGACTGGTGACACTGAAAAATCGCTACCAAAACGCCTTCAGCCAGATCGAAGTTCAGCTTAAACGTCGATACGATCTGATCCCCAATCTGGTTGAAACCGCAAAAGCCTATATGGCACATGAGAAAGACACGCTGACCGCAGTGATCGAAGCCCGTAACGAAGCGGCCGCGATGCTAAAAGGCGCAGCCGCTGATCCGACTCAGGGCGCCGCAATTCAAAATCTGGCCGGTGCGGAAGGGGCTCTGCAAGGTGCATTATCTCGTCTCAATCTGGTGATGGAAGATTATCCTGATCTGAAAGCCAACGAGAATATGATGCAGCTGACCGAAGAGTTGAGCAGCACTGAAAACCGGGTGGCATTCTCTCGTCAGGCGTTTAACGATGCGGTGACCGCTTACAACACCTATCGTCAGACCTTCCCGCCCGTGCTGTTCGCATCCACCTTTGGTCATCCAGGCGATGCTTCGTTGCTGGAGTTTGAAGACAGTGTTGCGATTCAGGCTGCCCCTAAAGTGTCTTTCTAAACCTACTTCAGAGTTGTAGAGCATGGATTTTTTTGCGCATCAGGATCGCGCGCGGCGCAATACGGGCTGGTTGGTGGTGTTGTTTATTCTTGCCGTAACGCTGCTGGTGTTTCTGGCAAACTTCTTCATCTCGTTGGCGATTGGATGGTCGGAGGTGGCTTCGGCTAACCATTTGAGTCCGCAAGGTACTCACGCTTTCTGGGATCAATTTAGTTGGTCTCGCTTTGCGGTTACCGGGTTCGCTGTCTGGTGTGTGGTGCTGGGCGCGATTATCTATA
>JAGSHA010000196.1 GCA_023954795.1 Oceanospirillaceae bacterium
AAGTGGTCGATTATCTGGTCGCTAAAGAGCGTAAAGCCGCTCAATAATTCCAATAGTTTGTTTTAAAAACCGCCAGATCTGGGCGGTTTTTTTATGCCTACGAAGGCTGAAGTTGTTTTAGATCTCTAGAGTTGGTACGCGGCTTCCTCTAACATAGAGGGAAGAATCAGAGAGTGTGCCGTTGTTTCGACTGAGGGTGGATCGTGTCAGCACAGAATGAAGATTGGAAGCAGAAATATAGGGAGCTAGCGCTGGAAATTGAGGACACTCAGTCTCAATTTCAAAAACAGGAAGGACTTCTGAGCCAGATTATCGGTAGCATGGTTTTAGGTCTGGAGGGCGAGGACGCCAAGCTGGACCTCGAATTGAATGAACTCAGAGCAGGGTTGACCCAAAGCGGGAACAGCTCGGCACTGGGTCGTGTCTCCAAAAGTCTGGATAAGCAGATTCGTCGGCGCGATGAGTCCCGTGAAAAGCAGTCCAAGTCAATTCTGGAAGCTGTGCAGCGTTGGATTCGCCAGCTACGTTACTCCACCGAAGAGCAGCACATGCATAATTTGCTCGATGCATGTGAACAACGTAGCAAAAAGCTCACTGAAGCCGCATATGAACTGCCTGCACTGTTAACCGATCTGGTTGAACTGCAGGCGGGGATGTCGGCTGAACAGTCAACACCGTCAGTAGAGAGCAATACCCCTGCCAACACGACCTCCGAAGCGGAGGACTCCCCTGAAGAGCAAATGCGTCTGTTGCAAGCTGTAGCAACAGAGCTGACGATGCTACTGACGGGATTGCCGTTATCCGATCAGGAAGCGGATGAGAGTCGCGAACTGCTGAAACGGATTGATGACGGTATTGTGCTGGCAGATTTGCCGTCGATGTTACGTCAGATCATCAGCTTGGTGGGCAAGAGCAGTGGCAAGGGTGATGAAGAGTTTGAAAACTACCTACTGGATCTGAGTTCACAACTGAGTGAAGTTGAGAGCTTCATCAAGGAAAGTCACCACGAGCAGCAAAGTATTGGTGAAAATCAGCGTAAGTTGGATATTCAGGTACGCTCGAATGTCCAGCAGCTGCACGAAACAGTTAAAAGTAGCCATGATCTCAAAGAACTTAAGATGGCGGTTGCAGGAAAACTCCAGCATGTTGTGCAGGCGATGGATGATTTCAAGCGTGATGAGGACGAGCGAGAAACCCGTCTTCAGGAGCGCTATGAAAATCTGCTCGAAAAGGTTGAGCAGATGGAACAGGAAACGCGTGAAGTTCGGGCCCATATGGAAGCCGAAAAAGCCCGGGCAACCACAGATGCCCTGACGGGATTGCCAAACCGTGCCGCATACGACGAGCGTATTGCCGAAGAAGTCGCTCGTTGGCAACGTTATCAGACGCACTTCTCTGTGGCGGTAGGGGACTTGGATTTCTTTAAGCGGATCAATGACACCTACGGCCATTTAGCGGGCGATAAAGTGCTGCGTCTGATTGCGAAAGTGGTTAAGTTGAAGCTGCGAGGGTCCGATTTTGTAGCGCGTTACGGTGGTGAAGAGTTCGTTATATTGATGCCATCAACAGGGGCAACGGAGGCCCATCAGGCCGTAGATAAAATCCGTCAGGCGGTGGCAAAAAGTCCTTTTAACTTCCATGGTAAGCCCGTCACAGTAACGATGTCGTTTGGCGTAAGCGAATCTAAGGAAGGCGATAACGAAGAGTCTTTGTTTAGCCGTGCAGATGAAATGCTCTATAAAGCCAAGGCGAATGGACGCAATCAGGCAGTCATTGGCTGATCTGATATTAGGCAATGAATTTCTATTGGGATGGTGTAGCATTGTCGCGCCGAATTAGCTGATTACAGGATCACCTGTTTGTGAAACGTCTGCTCAGAAGTGTAAAAATCCTGCGGGTTGTTGCCCGCTACCGTCTGGATACGTTCTTCGACGGGATGAATCTTCCTTTTTATCTGCGAGTACTGCTAAAACTGTTGCCGTGGCGCTATATGGTCGCGGCAGACCTGCCTCGAGGTGAACGCTTGCGCCTCGCATTGGAGGCATTGGGCCCGGTATTCATCAAGTTTGGCCAGATGCTCTCTACCCGTCGAGATTTGTTACCCGATGATGTGGCGGAAGAGCTTAAAAAGCTACAAGACCAGGTGCCCCCCTTCGGTGGTGCTGAAGCGCAGCACATCATAGAACAGTCACTGGGTCAGCCTGTCAGTGAGCTGTTTGCCGAATTTGAACAGCAGCCTCTGGCATCCGCATCCGTTGCTCAGGTCCATAAAGCGACATTGGGTGATGGTCGTGATGTTGTGGTGAAAGTGATCCGTCCGGGTATCGAACGGACCATCCAGAAAGATGTTGCGTTGCTTTATAGCTTGGCGCAGATTGCACAGACGATCTGGGCGGATGGCCGCCGCTTACGTCCAGTTGAAGTTGTAGCAGAGTACGAGCAAACGATCTTTGATGAGCTGGATTTGCGAAAAGAGGCGGCAAACGGCTCGCAGCTACACCGCAATTTTGACGGTTCCGACGTTCTTTATATTCCAGAGATTTATTGGGACTATACCCGCTCCAACGTTCTGGTGATGGAGCGTATCCACGGCATCCCTGTTGCTGATGTGGAGCAGCTTGTAGCCCAGAATACGGATATGAAAAAACTGGCGGAGCGCGGAGTGGAGATATTCTTTACTCAGGTGTTTCGTGACAGCTTCTTCCATGCGGATATGCACCCAGGCAATATCTTCGTATCGCGTGATAACCCTCAGTCCCCTCAATATATAGCTGTTGATTTTGGCATCGTGGGTTCACTTACCCCAGAAGATCAGAGTTATCTGGCACGAAACTTTCTGGCTTTCTTCCAGCGTGACTACCGACAGGTCGCGCAATTGCACGTGGATTCAGGTTGGGTGCCTTCAGATACCAACGTGGATGCCTTTGAAACAGCCATTCGTAGTGTGTGTGAACCCATTTTCGAGAAGCCGCTGAAAGAGATCTCCTTTGGGCAGGTGTTATTGGGACTTTTCCAAACTGCGCGGCGCTTTAACATGGAAGTACAGCCACAGCTTGTGTTGTTGCAAAAAACCCTGCTGAATATTGAGGGACTGGGTCGTCAGCTTTATCCGGAATTGGATTTGTGGAAGACCGCTAAACCTTTCCTCGAAGGCTGGATGAAGGAACGGATGGGGCCTAAGGCAGTCTACCGTAGCATCAAGCAGCAGGCGCCGGATTGGTTGGAAAAAATGCCACATATGCCGCAACTTGTGTTTGATGCGCTGAATCAGGTTCGGCGATTGGATGATAATCGTGCACGCGATCTACGAGCATATGCTGCCGCGAGAGATGAGCTTGAGCGCCGGCATCGGCCTACACGCTATTTGGGTGGGGCGTTGATATTAATGGCGGTCATCTCGGGCAATGATCAGGCGATGGATTGGCTGGCATCAGTTTCAGCGGCGTCCTGGATCGCTGCGGGTGTCGGTTTGTATCTGGTAGTACGACGCTAAAAATCTGGCACTACGCCTTGGTTATACGCCTGTTGTATATATGGTGGAAGGCAGTTTGTTCAGGTATGCTTGCCGCTTTGAATTAGAATTTGCTAAAGAAGTAAACACATGTCTGCACCTTGGCTTGAACAGGTAAAATGGAACAGCGATGGATTGGTCCCGGCGATTGCGCAGGACCATGATACGGGTCGTATCTTGATGGTCGCGTGGATGAATGAAGAGGCTCTGTCTCTGACCGTCAAAGAGCAGCGAGCCATCTATTGGTCTCGTTCGCGTAACAAACTCTGGCGCAAGGGTGAAGAGTCCGGACATGTGCAGCAATTGCATGAAATTCGGTTGGATTGTGATGCCGATGTCATCTTGATGCATGTTAAGCAGCTCGGCGGTATCTCCTGCCATACTGGACGAGAGAGCTGTTTTTACAGCGTTCTGAAAGATGAAGAATGGGTTCCGGTAGAGCCTGTGCTGAAAGACCCGGCAAGTATTTACAACAAATAGGCTGTATTCGATGAGTGACGTATTGACCCAATTGGGAGAAATACTGGAAGAGCGGAAAAACGCAGCTTCCGAGAAATCCTACGTAGCAAGTTTGCATGCCAAAGGTCTGAACAAGATTTTGGAAAAAGTAGGTGAAGAGTCGGTCGAAGCTATCATTGCTGCCAAAGATGCAGAGAAAAGCGGTGATAACAGTGATGTGATCTACGAGACCGCTGATCTCTGGTTTCATAGCTTAGTGATGTTGTCCCATCTGGGAGAGAAACCTCAGGCGATTCTTGATGAATTATCACGTCGCTTTGATATGTCTGGCCTTGAAGAAAAAGCGGCGCGTACCAATAAATAAGTCATGGCAGAACACGTTCTCTGTCAGGTTGCCGTAGGTAATGTGCCTGCAAACATTGTGTATCAGGATAAATGCTTCGTAATGTTTTGGAACGGATCACTCCAAGTGGCTTTACAGGATATCGCGAAGGCAAGTACGAAATTTAGATGACCCGCAGGTGGGCGGTACCAGACTTATCGCCCAGTGATGATCCAGCCGCACCATTGCTAAGTCGGGGCGGGATGAGCGTCAGAAGGTCTACCATATTCATTTTCATTTGTTGGGTGGCGGAGAACTGCCCTCAATATAAGAATAAAAGCGGAGAGTTTTAGTATGGGCATTGGTGGTATCAGTATTTGGCAGCTGTTGATTGTTGCTCTGATCATTGTTCTTCTGTTTGGTACTAAGAAACTGCGTGGCATGGGTGGAGACCTGGGCAGCGCAATCAAAGGTTTCAAGAAAGCTGTAACCGAAGATGAAGAGAAAAAAGAAGAGCCAGCTAAGCAGCTAAATAAAGAAGACGCTGACTTCAATGAAGCTGATTCAGCTGCAGCGAAGAAAGAAGAAACGAAGACTGACAAATAAGCCGGCGGCATAGTAGATGTTTGATATCGGCTTTGCTGAACTGCTTATAGTTGCCGTTGTAGCGTTGGTGGTCCTCGGACCAGAAAAGCTGCCCACTGCGGCCCGCACTGCGGGGTTATGGGTTGGTCGTATCCGGCGCACGCTTAGTGGTATTCAGAATGAAATCTCTGAAGAACTGCGTATTGATGAGATGAAGCGCACAGCGGCAATCCAAAAAGAACAGCTGGACAAAGAGCTGGAAGAGATGCGTACGCCTTTTACTTCAGGGAGCAGTGATGATTCTCCCTTTGGTAGCAGCGTTTCTTCACCGGAAGAACTCAAAGCCCAGCAACCTGCTTCGGGTGAGAGTACGCCTCAGCCTGAAAACAGTATCGCCCCACCGATATCTACGGGAAGCGAACAATCGGCCCCTGATGCCGCAAATAAGACTGAGAAGTAATGAGCGAGCATAGTAATAACCTGCCGGGTCAGGATCAGGAACAACCTCTCATTTCCCATCTGTTAGAGATGCGTCAGCGCTTGATGCGGATCTTGCTGATGGTGTTGCTGATCTTTCTGTCGTTATTCTACTTTGCTAACGACCTTTACACCTATCTGTCTGACCCGCTGACATCCTTATTGCCGGAAGGCACCAGCATGATCGCGACGGATGTCGCATCTCCGTTCTTTGCACCTTTTAAGTTAACACTCGTGGCATCTATCTTCCTGGCGATGCCGGTTATTTTGCATCAGGTCTGGGGTTTCATCGCACCGGGTTTGTATCAAAACGAAAAAAGATTAGCGGTGCCGTTACTGGTTTCCAGTATTTTCCTGTTCTATGCAGGTATGGCTTTTGCGTATTACGTCGTATTTCCATTGATGTTTGGCTTCTTTACCAGTGTCGTACCCGTCAATGTCGAGATTGCGACTGACATCAGCAGTTATCTGAATTTTGTGCTTAAGCTGTTCTTTGCGTTTGGTATCGTTTTCGAAATCCCTATAGCAACATTGCTGCTCATTTGGACCGGCGCGGCCACTGCCGATGGTCTGGCTCAAAAGCGAGCCTATGTGTTGGTGGGGTGTTTTGTTCTGGGGATGTTGCTCACCCCTCCCGATGTAATCTCCCAGAGCCTGTTGGCGCTGCCTATGTGGCTGTTGTTTGAAGTGGGAATTATCATGGGACGTATTTTCGTCAAAAAGGATAAAGACGAAGGTGATGACGAACTTGATGATGAGTTTGAAGACGCAATGAGTGAAGAAGAAACGAATAATCGTGATTAAGATGTTTTCTTAATTAATATAAAAGGGGCGCCGGTAGGCGCCTTTTTTGTGTCTGCCGCTTTGTTTTGATTGTTATTTGATCAGCGCTAGTGGTTTGTTGAACGATTTAAGGTTTTTTACCCTTTTTTTGAAGTTTTTTAACAAAGGCTGTTGACCCCCATGCTGAGGTCTGTAGAATTCGCCTCCTCGCTTTAGACAACAGCTTCTTCGGACAGCAAACGGATCGCGAGACTGTTTAAATAACTC